>NZ_JADNKB010000004.1:118636-301986 GCF_015555225.1 Clostridium sp. D46t1_190503_E9 | reverse complement strand
TACTGGACATACTTCTGGTGCTGCATCTCCTTCATGAACGTATCCACATACTGTACAAACAAATTTCTTCATAATTTGAACTCCTCCTAATTTATATATAATTTAATAATTTATTTTCTATAACTCTTATCAAATCCTTTTGATGTTATTATTATATAATAATAATTATCCATTGTAAATATCAAAATCCACTTTTATGAAAATTTCAAAATAAAATGTACAAGCTTTTCTTTTTTTTATAAATGCTTATTTTTAATTAATAATTTGATACTAAAAACTTCTTTTTATAAATAAAAAGGAAATTTAACACAGGTCAAATTTCCTTTTTTTACAATTATATATTCTATTACTTTATTCCTACTGCTGTTTCCATATCTGAAATTATAGCATCTATAGCCATTATTCCACTTCCACCAACATACCAAGCTTGTGGATTTACATATACTATATGTCCTTCTTCATAAGCTTTAGTTGTCTTTATCAACTCATTTTCTACTGCTTCTTTAACTGATGCTTGAGTTCCAGTTACAGCTCCTCTATCTAAAACAAATAAGTAATCTGGATTCTTTTCTTTTAAGTATTCAAATGAAATATTTTGTCCGTGATTTGAAACTTCTATTTTTGTATCTGCTGGAGTAAATCCGAACTTGCTATAAACCATATCATATCTTGATCCTGCACCATAAACTGATAATGAACCTTCATTAAACATTGTCATTAAAGCTGTTGAATTATTTTCTTTAACTTTTCCACTTACTGCTTCTAATCTCTTATTTATACTTTCTAATTCAGCAGTAACGCCTTCTTCTTTATTAAATACTTTCCCTAATACTTTAGCATTATTTTCTGCTGAAGCAAATATATCACTATTAACTGTACCTAAATATAATACTGGAGCAATTTTCTTTAAATCTTCATAATAAGACTCTTGTCTTCCTTCTATTATAATTAAATCTGGTTCAGCTGCATTAATCTTTTCTAAATCAAATTCTTTTAATGAACCTAAATCAACATATTTATCATCTTTATATTTATCTAAGTATGTTGGAAGAGAACTTTTTGGTAATGCTACCGGCTCAACCCCTAACTTAGCCATTATATCTAATGAACCGTAATCTAAAACTACTACATTTTCAGGATTAACAGGAACCTCTACTTCACCTTTTTGGTCTGTAACAACAACTGTTTTATTTTCTTCTTGTGCTGATTCTTCAGCTTTTTTATCACCTGAAGTACAACCTACTACTCCTACCATTAATAACATAACCATACTTAATATGACTGCAAGTCTCTTTTTCATTAAATTTACCTCCATTTTTTTCTTTTATATAAATTTTATTTTTACATACTAATGTTTTTTAGAAATAAATACATATTTTTTGATTATTTACTTCTCTAATATTAAAGTTCATATCGTAAAGACAGCTTAGACTATCTTCTGTTATCATTTCTTCTGTTATTGTATGATTTACTAATTTCCCATCCTTCAATGCTACAATAGTATCTGAATAACAAGATGCAAAATTTATATCATGAATAACTATTATTATAGTTTTTCCTAAATCATTAACCATTTGTCTAAGCATTTTCATCATTTCAGCTGAATGCTTCATGTCTAAATTATTTAGCGGCTCATCTAAAAGTATGTAATCAGTATCTTGAGCAATTATCATTGCAATATATGCTCTTTGCCTTTGTCCACCACTTAACTCATCAAGGTACTTATCTTGAATATCTGTAAGCTTCATATAATCTAAAGCTTCATCAACAAATTTTTCATCATCTTCTTTTAGCTTTCCTTCACAATATGGAAACCTTCCAAATGAAACAAGTTCTCTAATAGTTAGTCTTATATTTAAATTATTACTTTGCTTTAATATTGATAATTTTTTTGATAACTCTTTAGAGTCCCACTTTTTTATTTCCTTGCCATCTATAATAACTTCTCCTGAATCTGAGTCCATAAGTCTTGATATTATAGATAAAACAGTACTTTTACCAGCACCATTAGGCCCTATAAAGGAAGTTATTTTACCCTCTTCTATGTTAAAAGAAACATCTTCTAGAACTTTTTTACTTCCATAACTTTTACTAATATTTCTTACTTCTATCATAACTTACTCTCCCTTAATAATAGATTTATAAAGTAAATTCCTCCAATAAAGTTAATTATTATACTTATAGTTGTATTAAAGTTGAATAATCTTTCCACCAAGAATTGGCCTCCAACTAAAGCAATTATACTTATAAGTGTACCAACTATAAGAAGAACTGAATGTTTATAAGTTTTAGTTATTTCATAAGTTAAATTAACAACTATTATTCCTAAAAATGTAATAGGTCCAACTAGCGCTGTTGATAACGAAACTAGTATAGCCACAAACATTAATATTTCTTTGCTGAATTTATCGTAATCAACACCTAAGTTTATAGCTTGTTCTCTACCTAATGACATAACATCTAATTTATTAAAATCTTTATATAGAATAACTGCCATTATTACTAATATTACAATAGAAATAAATATTATCTTTGTATTAACTAGGCTAAATGAAGCAAATAGCTTTGTTTGAAGTGCATCAAATTCATTTGGATCTATTAAAACCTGCATAAATGATGATAAGCTTCTAAATAATGTTCCAACTACTGTACCTACTAATAATAAAAAGAAGATATTGTTTTTTCCACTTTTAAGAACTACTTTAAATAAAATCATTGCCAAAACTACCATTAAGGTACCTGAAGTTAAGAAGTTAATTGTTTTATTAACCATGAATATTGATGTAGATCCAAATATAAACACTACTATGGTTTGTACTAAATTATATAAAGCATCTAAGCCAATAATACTTGGCGTTATAATTCTATTATTTGTTATTGTCTGGAATAGTAACGATGCTACCGAAATTGTTGCTCCTGCTATTAATATGCCTAATACTTTTGGAATTCTAAGAGACAAATTAAATCTATAATTTTTTGCATTTAATCCCCACACTACAAACAATGTTAGAAATGTTATTGCAATTATTAGCATTATAATTATTTTTTTCTTATTATTTCTCATTATTTATTCCTCCTAAATATTAAATAAAGGAATATTACAGCTCCAATAACACCAATTGTTAAATCTATAGGCACTTCATATGGTGCAATAATTAATCTACTTATAATATCACAAGCTAAAACAAAGCTTGCACCTAGTAAAGCCACTATAGGCATGTTATTTTTAAGGTTGTCCCCTTTCCATATAGAAACTATATTAGGTATTATTAATCCTACAAAAGGAATACTGCCTACTGTTATTACAACTAAAGAAGAAATTAAAGCTACTATTATAACTCCTATATTAGTAACTCTTTTATAATTCAATCCAAGACTTACTGACATTTCTTCTCCCATACCCGCTAAAGTAAATTTATGTACATATGCAAAAGCAATAATTACTAACGGTATGCTTAAATATAATATTTCGTAGTTACCCTTTAATACTGTTGAAAAACTGCCTTGTAAAAAAGCTCCCATACTTTGCGTCAAATTGTACTTATATGCAAAGAAATCTGTTATTGATCCTATTACATTTCCTAGCATAATTCCTACAAGTGGAATAAAAATTACATTTTTTATTTTTATTTTCTTTAGTATCGTCATAAACATAAAAGTTCCCACTAAAGAAAATATGAAAGATAAAATCATCTTTTGAAATATATTAGCAGATGTAAATATTATTATAGAAAATAAAACTCCAAGCTTTGCAGAATCTACTGTTGCTGCTGTAGTTGGTGAAATAAATTTATTATTACTTATTTGCTGCATTATCACACCACTTATACTCATCCCCACTCCAGCAACTAATATACTGATTAAACGAGGCAATCTGCTTATCATAAGAACCTCTATTTCGGAAGTTCCCATATTAAATATATTTATATTTGATACTCCAACGAATATGGATATTACTGATAGAATAATAGTAATAGCCAATAAAGATTTTTTAGTCATATACTCACTCCCGTTACTTGATAATCTATATCAACTGATTATTATTATAGTTGATAAAGATTATCAATGTCAATATACTTTTGGAGAATTTATCTATATTTTTATACATTAATTAATAAATAGATAGTCTTCATATAAGATTTAGCTATCTATTTATTGATAAAAAAAGAGTATGATTACTAAAAATCATACTCTTAAGATTAAATTCAATCTCTATATTTATTTACATCCCTTTTTATAGATACCAATAAATTATTAAGTTCATATATTTCTCCATCCTCTATTAGCTTATTTAATGAACTTTCATATCTACTTGCTTCCGCAAATTTTCCTAGCGATATAAGAGTTAATATATTATGCATAATATTTGAAATTATGTCTGATTTTATTTCAAATAGCTTTTGAGCATCCTTAATTTCATCTTTAATATCAAGCATTTGCTCATCCAACTCAAATGCTGCATCTGCTGCTCTTTTTAGCTTTTCTCTTACATTATCGGGAAGCTGTTTCTTATATTTATAATTTAATGAGTGCTCTATTGTTGCCCAGAAATTCATAGCTAAAGTCCTTATCTGAAATTCAGCCAGTATTTCTTTTTGACCTTCTGCCATATTTATTGGATATTTAATTATAATATGATAACTTCTATATCCACTTTCCTTTACACCTCTAACATAGTCCTTTTCATAAAGAATTTGCATATCTTTTCTTGCTCTTAATATTTCTACAACTCTATCTATATCATCTACAAATTGGCACATTATTCTAATGCCAGCTATATCTTCAATTTCATATTGAAGCCTATCTAAAGGAATTTCAAATTTATTAGCTTTTTCTAGAAGACTAGAAATTTCTTTTACTCTTCCAGTAACAAATTCTATTGGAGAATATTCATTTTTCTTTCTATATTCCTTTCTAATACTTCTAAGCTTTACCTTTAATTCATCTACAGCCTGTTCATAAGGCATAAAAAAACTTTTCCAATCTTGAATCGCCATATCTTATCACCCTTTTCAAACTTCACCCTAAATATTATATCAAAAATATCAAATTGTGTAATTAAATTATTTAACTATATAGGATAAAATACAGATTTTACCCTATATAGTTAAAATGTAACTTATTACTAATCATTAATTTCAAAGATATCTCACACTTAATTAATATATATTATTTTAATTTTATTGTGTACTCAAATAATTCTATTTACTATTTTACATCATAATACTATTAAATTTGTAGATTATTATTTTAAAATGTATTTATAAGTTATTTTTTTGTATTTGTAATTGTTTTAGCTACAAATTTGTTATAATATGTTATAATTAGATATATGTAGAATGCCGAGGTGGTAACTTATGATAAGCTCATTAAAGAGTGTACAAACTAAAGATTCAATAAAAAAAGACGATAATAGTGATAAAGCAACTAAAAACTTATTTCTCAAAGAAGTTAATTGTCCAGTTTGTGAAAATTCCTTTAAAACACCAACTGTAAAAGTCAATGCCCCTAGAGTTACTTCTAGAGATTCTGATTTGTTTATAAGATATTCAGTTGAAAATCCATATCTTTATGAAGTATGGCTATGTCCAAGCTGTGGTTACGCAGCTCTTAAAACGGACTTTAATAAAATTAGAGACTTTCAAATAAAGCTAGTAAAGGAAAAAATTACTCCTAAATGGGTTAATCGTGAATACGATATTCCTTTCACTGAAAAAATTTCAATCGAAAGATACAAATTAGCTTTAGTTAACTCACTAGTTATTGAAAGTAAAAATAGTACAAAAGCTATGCTTTGTTTAAAAATTGCTTGGATGTATAGGTTATTAATGGATGAAGTTAATGAAAAAAACTATATAAATCAAGCATTAATTGCCTTTAATGATACATTTATAAATGAAAAGCTACCAGTTTATGGATTGGATAGGTTTTCTATTATGTACCTAATAGGTGAATTACATAGAAGAGTTGGGGACGATACATCAGCCTTAAGATGGTTTTCAGAAGTCATTACATCCATAGGTGCACCCCAAAAAGTAAAAGAAATGGCTCGAGATGGAAAAGATAAAATTAGGAGGTACTAATATGGGTTTATTTTCTAAATCAAAGAAAAAAAATATATCAATGAATGATGTTACTAAAGAAGTTTCAGATGATTTTATTGCAAATAATATTGATGAAAAAGAAAATACAAATGAGAATTTAAAAAATGAGATGGTTATGTTAAGTGATACTAGTTCTAGTATTTCTAATGCAATTCAAGATGTTAATAACTCATTATCTAACTTAACAACTGCAACTCTTACTCAAGCAGAAGAAATTAATAATGTAAGCAACATTTTAGAAAACTTTAATAGCCGTATGGAACAATTAGCTTATAACGTTACAAATGTTCAAATTGCTGTTTTAGATACTGATAAAGTTGCAGATGAAGGCTTAAATACATTTACTGATTTAGATGAATCATTAAAGTCTTTACAACACGCTTTTACTATAGTTAGTTCAACAGTAAACTCTCTTGTATCAAAGCTAGAATCAGTAAATACTATAACAGATTCTATAAGTCAAATTGCAAGCCAAACAAATTTACTTTCTTTAAATGCTGCAATAGAAGCTGCAAGAGCAGGGGAAGCCGGCAGAGGATTCTCTGTAGTTGCTGGTGAAGTTAGAAAACTAGCTGAAAACTCAAAACAATCAGTTGAAAGTATTACTAAAATATTAGATGATATAAAATCTGATATTCTTGATACTTCTAAAGCAATGCAAGCTGGTAGTTCAGCAATTGATAATCAACAAAAGACTCTTCTTAGCACTAAGAGTAGCTTTACAAACATAAAATCATCAATAGGTGATTCAATTCAAGAAATTGATAGTTGCATAGAAAATCTAACTGTAGCTTCTTCTGAAAAAGATAATGTTTTATCTATCATAGAAAGGGTTTCTACCATTTCTCAAGAGCATTCTGCATTATGTGAAGAAATTGCTGCAAATATGGATCTTCAAGCTACAAGTTTAGAAAAGCTTGATGATACTATTTCATCATTAAATAATCAACTTTAATAACTAAAGCAATATATATTTTAATAAAGATTACTTGCAATCTAAAAAGGAGCTGTTATACAGCTCCTTTTTAGATTGAAATATGCTATTTTAATTATATAAATAAATTGACATTTGCATCATCGGCTTCTCCAAGATAGTATCCAACGCCGCCATAAGTTATTCCATCTATTAACTCTTCTTTTTTAATTCCCATAACATCCATAGACATTGTGCATGCTACTATTTCTACTCCATTTTTTATAGCTGCATCCATTAAGTCTTCTAATGATTGAATATTTTTATTTTTCATGACTCCTCTAATCATTTTAGCGCCCATTCCACCCATATTCATTCTTGATAGTCCAAGCTTTTTGCTACCTCTTGGCATCATCATACCAAATGCTTTTTCTATTATATTTTTAGGTGTCTTTATTTTTTCAGGCTTTCTTAGTACGTTTAATCCCCAGAATGTAAAGAACATAGTTACCTTTTTGCCCATTGTAGCTGCACCATTAGCAATTATAAATGAAGCAATAGCTTTATCTAGATCTCCACTAAATACAACCATTGTTTGACCATTATTATTTTGAACTGTAGTACAAGTATTAGAAATTTCAGTTCCAGATAGAATTTGATCTGAACACTTCATAATTGTTGCTTCTATAATTCCCTTGTTTTTATCTAAATTCATAAGTCTATTATTAGTTTTCTTAGTCCAAGCTTCTATATCTCTACAGAATCCTTCATCTGATACCTTTACCTTTAAGACTTCTCCATCATTCATATCATCCATAGTTGCTTTTACTTGCATTAAAGGTCCTGGACAAGATAATCCTGTTGCATTTAATTCTCTTACCTTATCAGCTGCTACTTCTTTCATTACAGAATCTCCATTTTCACTATTATTTATATTATTATTTTTACTTTCAAAAACTTTTGCTTTGTAGTTCCAGTTTACATAAGACTTATAACCACCATTTAAGTTTCTAGCTTTAAAGCCATTAGCCTTTAATATTCTAGCTGCTATATAACCTCTTATTCCTACTGCACAATAAACTAAAATTTCTTTATCTTTATCTAGCTTATCTAAATTATTTCTTAAATCATTAACTGGTATATTTATTGAATTTTCTATCTTTCCAAGCTCTACTTCTTGCTTATCTCTTGTATCTAATAAAATTTGCTTTGATGAATCAAATTTATTTAAATCCTCTATGTTTATAACATCTACTAGTCCTTTGGTTTGATTTTGAGCTATAAAACCTGCCATATTTGCTGGTGATTTTGCTGATAGGAACGGTGGTGCATATGAAAGTTCAAGTTCTGCTAAATCTTCCATTGTTCCACCAAACTTAATTGATGTTGCTATTACATCTATAAATTTATCTACACCTTCATATCCTAAAGCTTGAGCTCCAAGTATTTTACCTTCAACATCATATATCACCTTTATTGTTAGCGGTGTAGCATCTGGATAATATCCAGCATGACTCATTGGATGTAAATATACCTTATTAAATTTAATTCCATATCTATTTAAAGTTCTTTCATTATTTCCTGTTGAAGCTGCAACCATATCAAATATTTTTATTATAGATGTTCCTAAAGTTCCTTTATATGCTGAATTTAAACCTGCTATATTATCAGCTATTATTCTTCCTTGTTTGTTTGCTGGTCCTGCTAGTGGTATAAATGCTTCATTTCCATTTACATAGTCTTTTACAACTACCGCATCCCCAGCCGCATATACTCCATCTTTATTAGTTCTCATGTGATCATCTACAATTATATGACCTCTTTCTCCAAGTTCTATACCACTATCTCTTATGAATGTAGTATCTGGAGTTACCCCAATAGCTGAAACAACCATATCAACAACTATTTCTTTTCCGCTTTCTAGCTTAACCTTTATAAAATTATCAGTTTCTTCAAATCCATTAACTTTTTCATTTAACATGATACTTATATCATTAGAATTTAATTCTTTTTCAATTAAGCTTGAAAATTCAGAATCAAAAGGTGCCATAACATGAGGTGCTGCTTCTACTAATGTTACTTCAATACCTCTTTCCCTTAAGTTCTCTGCCATTTCTATTCCAATAAATCCACCACCAATAACAACGGCTGATTTAGTACCTTTGGAATCTACAAAAGCTTTTACTTTATCTGTATCTGGAACATTTCTAACTGTAAATATTTTTTTACTATCTATTCCTGGTAAATTAGGTCTTATTGGTTTTGCTCCTGGTGATAAAACTAAATAATCATAGCTTTCTTCATATTCTTCATTATTAAGTGTTTTTACTTTTACCTTTTTATCATCTGCATTAATTTGTATAACTTCACTATTGATTCTTACATCTATATTAAATCTATCTTTCATCTTTTCTGGCGTTTGAAGAAGTAAAGCATCTCTCTCTTTTATTACTTCACCAACATAATAAGGAAGTCCACAGTTTGCAAAGGAAATATACTCACCTTTTTCAAACATTACTATTTCTATATTTTCATCTAATCTTCTAAGTCTAGCTGCTGCAGATGCTCCACCTGCAACTCCTCCAACTATTAAAACTTTCTTATTCATTAAAAATCCTCCTAAATCTGCTGATATTATTCTTTCTAAATTTTTTATATCTATAATCAATATAATATTCATTCAATTAATTATTGTTATATTATAATATTACGATATTTATTTTAAATTTAAAGAACAGCTATAATTTAGCTGTTCTAAATTAGCAACTTTACACTATTAAAAATTTAAATTATTGATAAATAATTTGAATATTATTCTTCTATAAGAGCTTGTATAATTTTCTCAGCTCTTTTATCAACTACTTCATATACTATTTCAAGTCCGTTTCTTTCACCTTTAATTATTCCAACGCTCTTTAGCTTTTGAAGATGTTGAGAAATTGTAGATTGAGGCATACCTAAGCAACTATGCATATTAGTTACATTACAAGAACCCTTTTCTAAAAGATTTTTTACTATACAAAGTCTAACTGGATGAGCTAAAACTTTTAAAAATTCTGCTATATCCTCGTATTGTTTGTAATTACTGTCCAAGATATCACCTCTTCTCATCTTACATATTAACTACACATATCATTGTTATTTCTGTGTCAATAATATTACTATATTCAAATTTTAAGATATTGTTACCTAAATGTCAATACTAATTTAAAAAATCCAATTTTTTATTTTTATCTTTCCTCTTCCAAGTTCTAATATTTCTCTTTTTTCTAATGATTTTAAACTCCTACTTACTACTTCCCTTGAAGATCCTATATCTGCAGCAATTTTTTCATGAGTTGTATAAATTATTTTTCCACCATTATTATCATTCATTTTTTCTTTAAAATAATTTATAATTCTATTTTCTATACTGTCAAATGTAACTTTTTCTAATCCTTCTACTACGGTTTCAAACTTATTGTATAAATTTTTAAATATATATTTTAAGAAGCTACTATTATCTAATAAATGTCTCTTAAAAAAATCCATTGGTAATAAAGCAATCACTGCATTTTCTTCTACCTCAGAAAATGAAGTTTCTTCTGATTCAGTTAAAGCACATAATATTGTGTTAAAACAATTATCTCCCTTACCCAATCTATATAAAGTTATCTCTTTTCCATCATCACCAAGTTTATAAATTCTTATTCTACCATCTAATATAAAAGAAAATCCTATACAACTTTGTTTATTATTAAACATACTTTGTCCAACTTCATAGGTATTTACAATAACCCTCTTAAAAAATTCTTCTAATACTTCTTCACTTAAATCAGTTAAAAACGGATAATTTTCTATAACCTTTTTTCTTAACTCCATACTCTTACCTCATAAAATTCTTAAAAATAAAAAAAGTAAAACTAATTCTATTTTAGCTTTACTTTTTTTCTTTATCAATGTTTTTGATAATTATTTAATATTATAGTCCTAATAAATTATCTATTGTGTTTTTATCAAAACCAACAACTATTTTCCCGTTTATATCCAAAACAGGAACTCCCATTTGTCCACTTTTATTTACCATTTCCATAGCTGCTGCTCTATTTAATCCTACGTTAACTTCTTCATAATTTATATTCTTACTCTTTAAATAATTTTTTACTTTTGTACACCATGGACAAGTATTAGTTGTGTAAACTTTTATATTATTCATTTCTATTTCCTCCAATAATGTATTATTTACTCTATGATATAAGTATATTCTCATTCTTTAAATTTGACTGTAACAAAGTCACAAAACTAATTTTTCTATAAAAAAACATACTTTTCAGATATAAAAGTACGTTTCTATAAATGTATATTTTTCTAGCCTTAACCTATTTCTAAAATTAAAGCTATTCATATATAGCTTTAAAAATATAGTCTTCTTGAAATCTAAATATTTAAAGCTATTTAGATTTTCATAAACACTATACTTATTTTGATACCCCAAATTTAAGTAACATATTTATTTGTAATTATTTAAGATTATTTTAATATAGCTATAACTGTAAATAGATAAACAAAAAATCCTACAGTACAAATAATATGAGGTTTCTTATATGTCTTAGGCTTTTTAGTTGAAAAGTATCCTGTTACTCCAATAGCAATCATTATTCCAGTAAAACCAATATATTTTATGAAATCATCTTGACCTATTTTTTGTATTAATGCAAAGCACATTGCTAATACAGATATAGTCCCAAGATAAATATGCGTTTTTACAAAGTTTATCTTCTTTATTTTAAATATCTTAGGTATATAATAAAATAATAATGATAACATAAATAGCGATGATGATATTCTTTCCATTGTTCCTCCAACTAATTTTCTTGTGTTAATTTTCTTATTGCTTTTTCTTCTGCTGTTATAGTTTTTATTCTAAAGATGAAATAATAGAATTTAAATAGTATAAGTACTACTATCACACCCTTCATGAATAAGCTATCTATAAGTATTAAAGGAAATGCTAACATGAAATCTGCAAATGCTAAGATACATATTTTCTCCTTTAGTGTCATAGTTCTTTCTTTTACAAAGGATTCTAAGTGATTTTTATATAGCTTTGTTCCTATAAACCAAGTATTAAATCTATCTGATCCCTTTGCAAAACAATATGATGCTAATAGTAAAAACGGTGTTGTTGGAAGTATTGGAAGTACTACCCCTATAGCACCTAATACTACTGAAATTAGTCCTACTGTTATATAAATATATTTTTTTATTGACTTCATAATAATATCTCCTCTTCAATTATTATTTAAGTTAGTACGTAATATGCCTAATTAACTCTATTGGATTATATATAATTAGTCTTGGACCAGAAAACCTCATAACCCTCTTAATTTTCTCTTTCATATCCTTTTTATAACAATGTATTGGACATTTACCACAAGTACTCTTTTCTTCACCAAATTTACAATAAGTAAGTCTCTTCAAAGCATATTCAAGCAATTCGCTACATTCAGCGCATAACTCTTTTTCCTTATGCTTCTTTTTACAATATATTTTTATCATAAGCTCTATTGTCTTTTTTTCTCTTTCAATCTTAGTCATATATCCCCCATGAATTTAATAATCATTATCAAGTACTTCTTTAAATTAAGAGGACTTTTACATCCTCTTAAAATTAAATTTACTTACTTTAACTTATCTTAATTTGCTTATTTTCTAATTTATATACCTTATCACAAATAGCTGTTGTAGATTTTCTATGAGAAATTAATATAATAGTTTTTTCTTTACAATTTTCATTTATAGCTTTTAATATTTCCCCTTCATTTAAAGCATCTAAATTACTAGTTGGCTCGTCTAATACTAATACATCACTATCTTTTAAGAAAGCTCTTGCTAATCCAATTCTTTGTTTTTCTCCAGAAGATAAATTCCCTCCAAGTTCTGAAACCCTAGTTTCATATCCTTTTGGAAGACTTAATATAAAATCATGAATTGAGGCTTTCTTTGCTGCTTCTATTATTTCTGCTTCAGAAGCGTTTTTATTTCCTACTTTTATATTTTCTCTTATTGATTCATTAAATAAATATGTTTCTTGGCTAACTAATGTTTGAGAACTTCTTAGTGATTCTGTATTAATATCTTTTATATCTATATTATCTAATTTTATATCCCCGCTATTAACATCCCAAAATCTCATTATTAGTTTTATGAATGTACTCTTACCAATTCCACTTTCCCCTATTAATGCAATCTTGTCTCCCTTTCTTATGTTTAAAGATGCATTATTGAATATCATTTCTTTTCTATTTGGATATGAGAAGCTTACACTTTTATATTCAATATCATTTCCTTGTATGTCTTCTTTACCACTTACTTCTTCCACTTGAGGTTTTTCATCTAAAAGAGCAAAGATTCTTTCTGCACAAGCAAAAGTTTGAAGTAATGTATTTGATAAATTACTTAAAGCAACTACTGGTCCAAAAGATGAAGCTATTATTACTATTGAAACTATAGCAGTAGTAAAACTTATATTCCCTGATAAATATTCGCTTGTCCCAATTAGTACAAAAGTTAATATTGCAATCATTATTGTAATATCTGTTGTTGCTCTAATTACTCCTTCATGCTTTTTTATTTTTTCTAAACTCTTATTAAGTCTAATTGAATTTTCATTTATCTTATTTAACCTTTCTTTACCATTTTTAAATAATAATACTTCTTTTAATCCTCTTAATGAATCAAGAATATAATTATTACTTTCACCGAATATATTTCTATAATTTACTCCAGCTTCTTTTGCAAAACTTGATGAAGCATAAGGTATTACAAAACCAACTATTAAAAAGAATATAGCAGCTAACACACCAAATACTGGTCTTATATTAAATAAAATTATTGATATAATTGAGTTTGTAATTATAGCAATTGAAATTGGTGCTATTGTATGTGCATAAAATACTTCTAATAACTCTATATCAGAAGTTATTAATGCAATCAAATTTCCTTTTTCTTTTCCTTCTAATTTTGCTGGTGCTAATTTTCTTAATACAGTAAATATCTTATCTCTTAATATATACAGTATTTTAAAAGCTATATAATGCCCTGATAGTTGTTCTCCATATCTTAAGAACCCTCTAAAAAGTGCAGAAATAGCCATAACTATCATTGCTCCCTTGAAGCTTATAAAAGTTATATCTCCTATATATGCACCTAGTGCTACAGCGCCAAAAGAAGCTATAGAAATTGCAGCAAGGAAGCCTAATACTCCCATAAATATAGTAATTACCATTACAGGTGCTAATGGTTTTAACTCAACTATTAATCTTTTCATTATTTGGAAGCCTGATCTTCTTTTCATATCTAACAAACCTCCCTAATTTCTTCTAATTCATTTTGCTTATCAACCATGCTGTAGTAATATCTATTAAGCTTCATAAGCTCTTCATGAGTACCTTCTTCACATAATATTCCTTTATTCATAACATATATATTTTTAGCTCCTCTTACATTTGCTAATCTATGCGATATTACTAATATAGTTTTTTCTTTTGAAAGATCATATATAGATTCCCAAATAGCTTCTTCACTTTCTACATCTATATTAGAAGTTGCTTCATCAAATATTATCATCTTTCTATTTGCTAAAATAGCTCTTGCAAGTGCTAATCTTTGCTTTTGTCCCCCTGATAAAGCACTTCCGCCTTCACCTACATTTGTATTCAATCCATCTTTTAAACTATCTACAAAACTATCTAGTCTAGCAAGCTTTAATGCATTTTTTATTTCTTCATTAGTTGCATATTTCTTTCCTATAAGTAAATTATCTAAAATAGTTCCATTAAATATATAACTATTAGTTGATATTAAGGCTATATTTTCATAAATAGTATCTAAATCAATCTTTTCTATATCAACTGAATTTAATAATACTTTTCCTTTATTAACTTTATAGTTATTTAAAATTATAGATGCAATAGTACTTTTACCTGAACCACTTTCCCCTACAATCGCAACCATTCCCTTTGGAGTTATCTTCATATTTATGCCATTTAGAACTTCTCTTTCTCCATCATAACTAAAGCTAGCATTGTTTAATTCAACTGTGATATCACCAGCTATTTCTTTAACGTTAGTGTCTATGTCTTTTTCTCTTTCTTTAGCATCTAGTATTCCAAAAATTCTATCAGATGCTGCCATACCATTCATTGCTATATGGAAGTATGATCCTAAAAGTCTTAATGGTATAAAGAATTCTGAAGATAATAAAATTATTACAAGTAAACTTCCAGGATTAAGTTCCCCATTACTAAATTGAATTAGTGCAACTATTGTCCCAGAAGCTGCTCCACCAAAGGCTACTAAATCCATTATTGTAATAGAATTTAGTTGCATACTTAAAACCTTCATTGTTATCTTTCTAAACTTTTCTGCTTCTGTATTCATTTTTTGATGTCTTTCTTCATCCATATTAAAAACCTTTAAAGTTGTTAATCCCTGAAGATTTTCTAAGAATGTACCACCTAAATCTGAATAGCTCTTCCAATAATCTTTTAATATTCTCTTTGCAATTTTCATTATTGCAATTATTGATATTGGGATAAGAGGTACGCAAAGAATGAATACTAAAGCTGCCTTAAATGATATAAAACTCATAAATACAAATAATGTTACTGGAACTAATAATGAATAGAAAAATTGTGGTAGATACTTTCCAAAATAAATTTCTAATTGTTCTACTCCCTCTACCATTACTTGAACTATGGATGAAGTGCTTTCTACATTGCTGTATCCATTTCCTAACTTCAATAATTTTTTATAAACAAGCTCTCTTAAAGTCATTCTTGCTTTTGTTGATGCCAAATCTGAAAATTTAGCATATAAAATATTGCAAATAAATCTTAAACATAATAATAGGAATATTATTGCTCCAGATATAAAAATAGATTTATCTGCTATGATAGTTGTTTCACCAGAATAAATATTATTAATAAACTGTCCTATAAGCAGTATTATTATAATATTACAGATAATAGCAAGCCAATTCACAAATATAGTGAGGCCAATATACTTTTTAGAGTCATTACAAAGGTTTATAAGCCTCTTATTGATCATCATATTATAAATCCCCCATTTCATTGATATTAAATTTCATTTGATAATTACAGTACAAAAGTATACTGTAATTGATATTCATTTTCAATTATATATTATATTTTTATTGTTAATTTTTTATGAACATCGTTATATTATATTTTTTATAATTTCCTCTAAAGAATGAACAGTACTATTATGATTATTAATTACTCTTATATTTTTCCTTTCAGCTTCCTTTTTTGCTTTTATAGCCATTTTATGTGATACTATGTTTGTAAATAATATTATTACATCCGCGCCACCTATCTTATCATTTAGCCCAGCTTTCATTTGAGTAAATATTTTAGCCTTACATTTATATTTTTTACAGATATTTAAATAATCCCTACTCATTCTATCGTGACCACCAATTACAACTATACTCATTTAATATCCCCTCTTTCTTTTCAATTGTTTATAATAATAGTTACTCTTAATGATATGTATTAACTTTCCGATTTTTATATAATTTCGAATACATATCATTAATGAGACTAATTCATTTTTGGGTAATTTTAAGTAGCAAAATATAAGTTGGCGAAGATAAATAGACTGTGGAATAAGCATATAGCGAGCAATTAGAAGTACTTGGTGTTGGAGAAACTACTAGGCCTTGGTGTTGCTTAATTGTTTGAGCACAGCGAGTTAACCAAAACTCTTGGCATAGTAGTTTTTCCTAATTATTTATAGGAACATATCTATTTATCATAGCCTCTATATTCTCAATTTATAAAATTTTGCTTATATGCAAAACTTAATATTATCGTAGTTACTAAAAATTATATTGTTTACTATTGAATCAATAGGTTCTCCTTCTAGAATTTTATCCATTGTCTTTTCTCTTACATCATCATATATATCGAATATTTCTAATGCCTTTTCATAATTGCTATAAACTTTCCAATATCCACACCCTAAACACTTCTTATAACTACATTGCATAAAGCCTTTTACATCATTAATTGGAATTCCTAAAAATATACCAAGCTCATGAGGACATTTAAATTTCTCATATCTTTCTTTTAAGTATTCTATATAATAAGAAATATTATTATTTCTTTTATATCCAAGTTTAATTAAAAAATCCATATTTTCAGGCTTAAATATATGCTTTTTTAGAATATCATTATTATAAATTAGTATTATTGAGGCATTATCATCTTCTCTTAAATTAATAAAGCTTAAATTTATAGATTTTAAAAATGATTTCCCATCTTGAATCCAAGTTTTATATAACTTTTCTAACTTTTTATTTATAGTTACAGTTGCTGAAGGTTTAACGCCTGCTATCACCAAGGAACTATTATATAATAAGAACTTTTTTATAGATTCTTCATTTTCTATATTGAATAAGTCTTTATAAAATTCAATTTTATCCATACATAACACCACCTATTCTATTAATCAATATTGATATTCATTATCAATTAAATATTATTTTATTATATAATTTTTGTCAATCCTTACTTAATTATCTTTTAATCTACTATTCTTATTTTTAGGAATTTATATACGAATTATACATAAAAAATAGGAATGTCTCAGACATCCCTTAATTTATATTTTCTTCAAACTACTTTGTAGTACATTTTATCTTCATTTTACATCTTTCATTTTAAATTTTTAATTGCATAATAAAATAGTTTTTTAGCTCTTATTTTACTAAATTAGCTGTTCCACCTACTGTTTCCTTATTAAAGTGTTTTACTAAGATTATAATACTATTTCAATAATACCTATTATAACTTCTTTAGTAGCAAGGCCCGTTAATATTGGTACTCTAGCTTCCTATGTTTCAAAACCTAATGATTCAAATATTGGTGCTACGAATCCACCAATAATGGCAAAGAAACTTGTACTTATTTCATTATTCTATCCATAAGGAATGTAACTATTGACATATATTTGTTTAAAAATATTTTTTAATAAAAAAATCTACACCTTAGTTTTCACTAAGATGTAGATTCTTTTGTTTTACACCAATATTACTTTTTCTTTTTTAAGAATAGTCCACCTACTGCTGCAACTGCACTTCCTAAAACCAAAGTTACTATAGGTGAAGCACCTCCTGTTTGTGGTAAATTATTATTGTTACTACTATTATTGTTTCCACTGTTATTGTTTCCACTGTTATTGCTTCCACCATTATTATTACTTCCGTTATTGTTGCTTCCACTGTTATTGCTTCCGTTACTATTACTTCCGTTGTTGCTTCCACCGTTATTATTTCCGCCATTGTTATCTTGATTAATCTTAACAAGATTATTCATAGCATTATTAATTCTAGCTGTAGCTGCATCAACCTCACTTTGAGTAACATCATTTTTACTTATAAGTTTTTTAGCTTCTTTAATAGCTTCTTCTAGGACAGAATAACTATTCTTTGTATAATCCTTCTTATTTAAGGCTTCAGCTTTATCTATAGTATCTTGAAGCTCAGATTTTGAAACTGATTCAAATCCTTTAATACTATCATTTGCCTTTCTAATAGTATCTTTTAAAGAATTAATTACTTCTGCAATTTGTTCTACTGTTGCATCTTCATTTTCAATAACAACATTAGCATTTTTTATTACACTAGATAACTCTTCCTTTAAATCCTTTAAGCTATCATATGCTTCAAGTTTCTTAACTAAAGCATTTGCATCATTAACTAAACTCTTTAGCTCTGTTTTATCTGGAATAATTGACTCTAATAACTTAGCTTGTGCGTTTAATAAAGATTCAATAGCATTATTTACTGATGATTGACTAGAATTTTCATCATTAAAAATAGCCTTAGCATTATTTATTTCATTTATGAATACTTCAATTGCTGAAGCATAATACTTTCCATCTGCATCTTTTGCTATTTCTTCAGCATCTGATATTGCATTAGCTAATGATTCTTTATTAACTACTATAACCTTCGCCTCAAAATCTTTTACAGATTTTATTAATGATTCCGTAATAGAATTTACTTCTTCCACAGTTTTAGCTATTTCATAATCTGATTTTGACTTTGTAATACTTGCTTTTAAAGCATCAATATCTGATTGTAAATACTGACCATCACCTTCACCAGCAACTGCATTATTTACTCGATCTTCTGCTATAGATAACTCTACCTTATATTTATTATGAGCATCTAATTCTGCATAGCCTTCCTCAATTAATATTTTAAGCTTAGCTTCAGCTTCATTTAATTGTCCTTGAGTTACAGACTTAGTTTCATGAACTCCATTTGCTTCTGCTATTCCTGCTTCTAACTTAGCTATTCTATCATCTATTATAGCTTTACTTTCTACTTTTTCCTCTGCATTTAAACTATCTTTTAAAGCATTTAATACTATATTTGCATCACTAATTGCTGTTAATAGCGGTCTTCTATTAATGGTAACAACTTGTGAGTAGAAACTATTTAACGCAGTTTTAAGCTTAACTATCTCTTGGTCTACTTCCATAGAATTAATTCCATTTTTTGAAGCAGCCTTTGCATTATTTATTGCTAATAATAATGCATCTTTAGCTTCTTGTGGATATTGTCCTGAAAGATCTCCAACAATAGTACTATTATAAGTTTTTTCTAATTCACCTATATAAGTTAATAGCTTACCTGTTGCATCTGCCTTATAAGCTTTAAATTCATTTATAGTAAATGACTCATTAATAAATTTAACTTTCACTGCATTTGTAGTAATTGGATTCTTTAATGCAGTTAGTAATTTTTCTGAAGCATTAGTGTTAGCACTCTTATCAAGGAAGCTTATCCACTCATTTTCATCTTCCATACTTCTATACTCAACTGTGTATTTTAATCCACCATCTGCTTTACCTATTGTTTCAATTGTGTTAATATCCACTATCTTACCAAAGTCTATAATATATTCTTTAACATCTCCTGATCTTATTGTAATTCCATTTGTTTCATTTCCATCTACTAATGCTGCTCCTGTATCTGGATTTACAGTTGCATTTAAAGCTACATTTTCTGGCTTTGAGTAAGCCTTAACTTCTGCTATTGCTGGCCATGCTAAGTAAGAAGTTCCTTGTCCATTATTACCAGTTATTTTAACATCTATAGCTTTTATATTTTTTCCTACAGGTATTGTATATTTATGATCTATAACAGTATCATTTTCTCTCATATCTAATACTGTATGAACTACATCATTTGAGTCAATTACATCAACATGGAATTGGAATGGTAAACCTTCCTTTTCAAAAATTAACTCAATATTTTCAACGAAGTAAGAGTTAATTAAATCAATTTGAGCATTTGCTGGCATTACTCCACCGTTTGATATCCATAATGTATCTTCTTTTCCATCTGTTATATTTGAAAGAGGCTTTCCGCTTTCTGCATCACTTCCTGTTACAGGTTTATCTAAAGCTACATTGATGGCTTCAACTACAACTTCTTTTTCTCTTAAAGCCTTTATTTCAGCTAAGGCTGCCCATGCACCTGGAAAATCACCAGCACCACTTTTACCTGTTAATATATATTTAATACCTTTTATTTCTCTTTCTACAGGTATTTGATATCTTCTTTCTAATGCATTTGATTCTGATTTTTTATCCAGAATAGTTGTTTCAGTTCCATCTGCTTCAATTGCTCTCACTTCAAATTGGAATGGTAATTTTGCCTTTTCAAAAACAATCTCTACTAAATCAACCATTTCATTCTTTTCTAAATCTACAGTTATCTCAGCACCTATTCCTTCACTTGTTGCAGACCAGAATGTATTATCGTCTCCATCTGTAATATTTGACGCAGGTCTATCTGTTCCTACATTTTTTACATCTACTGGCTTATTAAGTGCAACATTATCGTATTCTACTTTTTCGCCTGCATTTTCATATACCATTAATTCTCTCATTTCTGGTACTAGAGTTGAATCAGTACTATTAAAAGTAAATCTAACTGCATCAGCAGTTCCTTTATAATCTATTGATATAGTTCCTGTAATAGTACCGTCTATAGTTTCTGCAACAGTACTCCAAGTAGCTCCATTTCTAACTTCTACTTTATAAGTTATTGGGAACCCACCTGCTGCTTGATTTGGAGCAAAGGCTATACCATTAAGATTCTTTTCCTCTTCTAAATCTATAGTCATTGTAACAGGCCATTTAGCTTCTGATGCCATCCAGGCACTTCCTGTAGTTCCATCAGTTAAATTAGATGCTGGGAATCCTGAAGCTGTTTCAACGCCTTCGATTACTACGTTTTTACCTAGTGCAATATTAACTTTTTCTACTGCACTTGATCCACCTTCTAAAAATGCTTCCATATTAGTTACAGAGAATTTATCCATAGCTTCTTTTGCAAGAGCTCCTAAATCTTCTCCTGAACCTGTCGTTGCATATCTATTATTTTCAGTAGTTTTTTCATTAGCCCACTTATATTCAACTTTATGCCAATTTATATTTTGAGTAGGTTTTCCTTCTAATTCATTTGTTACGTTATTAACCCACATTTCCCATCTCTTATAATATAAATCATTAGTTAAACCAGCCCATTGTCTATTTGAGTAATCCTTTAAAGAACCATTTTTATAATCTCCCCATGTAGTTATTAAAGCTCTTGCATTGAATTCAAATAAATCCATAGTCCAATCATCTGCACCTTCAAGCATAGTTCTAGCTTGCTCTATCCATGTTCCTACTAAGAATTCTGGACTAGTAGATAAAACATTTTCTTGAAGCTTTATTAACTCTAAGAAATGAGTAGAAATCTTTTTGAAGTTATTTATATCTCCGTTATCATAAGCAGCAACCATTTCTTTATGATATTCTTGTGCAGAGTTTGCTAAAACTTGTTTTGTTACATCTAAGAAATCATATATAAATGCTTCACTACCTTTTAAATCATCATATGCATTTATAAATAGCTCTAAAGCTTTTTCTAATTCTGCCTTATCATAAGGTATTTTACTATGTCCCCATGTTGAAGCACTATTGATTTGTTTAGCTGGTCTTGCGTTTATTACTGATTCTGCTGCTCCTTGATAGTAATCATTTGTCTTTTTATATGCAGTTTCTAATAATATTTTCCATGCTTCTTGAATATCAGCATTTTCCTTACCATATCTTCTTTCAATATAATCCATGGTCCATTGTCTAAAATCTATAGAATCTCTTGTCCAAATCATATCGCCAATTAACTCATAAACTATTGGACTATTATTTATTGCTTCTGGAGTAATACCTATCCCCTTCATGTTTTCTGAATTTGCATAGGCACTTGGGATATTATTAGCTAATATCTCTGGCTGTCCATCTAATCCCATTCTTCCCCCAAAGTTATGAAGCATATTCCATACCCAAGGTAAGTCTTGATTATCAAATCTTTTCCAATCTGGATTTAAGTCTGAATTAAGATCTAATATTAATGAGTGCTCTTTATTAAGACCTGAAAGCTTTGCATTATCTGGATTTCCTTGCCAGTGCTGAATTACCCATATTGCATCTTCGTCATGCTCTAACATTTTATTTTGAACTGTTGAATAAATTCTGCCATTATCTAATCCTCCAGTATTTCCACCTTCATGGAATGGATCAACAGCATAATAATCACTTACTTCACCAAAAACTTCTTTTTGTGCTTCATAAAATGCATCTGCAACTTTTGCAAAGTAATCCTCTTCACCTTCAGCCACATAGGTTCTAAGCATGTCAGGTCTATCAAAACCACACCATTCACCTTGTTTAATAACTTGAGCATCTGGATTTTTCTCAGTAAAGTCTAAAGGAACTCCACCTGAATATCCTTGAAGTACTGGTGTTATACCTAAAGTCTGCATTCTATCATGCATTTTTCTTCCAAGCTCTGTTCTATCTTCAAACCAACTATTTGGTAATGGTCCTCCAAAGCTTGTCATGTTTTGCATATAGAACCATGCAAAATAACCTGGACCTGATATATATTCTTTTATTTCTTCATCTGAATATCCAAATTTATTTAAAGTTCTTCTTAATACTTCCTCTTGTCCAACAATATCTAAAATTAGATTATATCCATTCATTGCTGACCAATCTAAAAATGCTTCATACTCATTCCAATCCCAAAATGCCATTGTATATGAATAAGTACAGAAATTTAAAGAATATCTTTGTTCATAAGGTGTATCTATGACAACCTTTTCTCCAACACTAGGTAAAACTTCTGGCATATTTAAATTTGATCCCATTATAGGATTGTACATAACCTTTGCATAATTTTTTAAATAGTAATTAAATCCTGATGCAAGTGAAACACCATCATTCCCTCTTACTACTACTTTTCCATCAGCTCCATCTTCAACCTCAAAAACATCTGTTCCTGATGAAGTTTGGCTTATTAATTCAAATTGGAATTTATCTTTGTATTCATCTCCAATAACTCTTCCAACCATATCATACATTTCTTGTATTGTCTTTTGAGATGCATAATTTACATCGTTTTCAAATTTACTATACTCTTCTTCCCATTTTGTTTCACTAAAGTTCTCTACACTTATAGCTTTTTCTTCTACTCTTTCATCTGAAATCTTTTCACCATATAATTCGATTTCAGCTATATTTGAATCATTATTATCTGAACTAAATGTAACATCTATTCTTATTTTAGATGCCTTTACATTATTTAAATTATATAAATCACCTTCAACTGTTGCATTTTCTTCATTATCTTTATATGCAACTTTTGTATAGTTTTCCCCATCAGTTGTTACATAAATATTATAATTATAATACCCATTAGTTTTATTAATTAACTTAATTGCTGATAAGTCATACGTTCCATCTAACTCTAGTTCTACCCATCTGAAATGATTTGATGATTCCCAATAAGTACTTGGATCACCATCAATAGCAAGTTCTACATCATGTCCCGAAGTATTGCTTTTTGCTGATATCTTTATATTATCAGCGCTTATTTTATTACCTACAGAAGCTTGTACTTCAAATGGTATAGAGGTAAGCATACTTGAAGTAATTGTTATAGCTAGGGCTTTAGCTATATGCTGTTTAACGTTTTTCATTAATAATTTCCTCCTTGAAATGTATGTATTTTTACTAATTTAAACGAATACATAAATTCTAAAAATAAAAAAAGCCAAAAAGAGACAATTCCCTTTTCAGCTAATGCCTATTTTCATAGTTACACGCCAATATAATTTGTATTCATTTACATAGAAATTTTAACCTAATTTACTTAACTATGTCAATAACAGTTATTGTACTTTTTTTAAACTTTTTATGAACAAAAATACACTAAACAAATATACTTTTAACCAAATTTACTATGAAAAATAAATAGAGAAGTCTTAGGAATCTATTTAATATAAATTTATTCAATTTCAAGTAATCTTTATTGCCAAAAAAAGTTAATATCTTATTTTTATAAAGGGCCTCGCGAAACGCGAGCCCCTTTTAAACCATTTATTCTACTTAAAGACGCTTTTAAACTTAAATAGAAATTTTGTATATTATTTATATATGCGCAAAGTATGCAAAAAAAGAGAAGCTCTAATTAAAACTTCTCTTTTATTGGCTAATATCAAAATTTATTTTGATACAGCCCCATCTTTAAAGTATTCTTTTTGGATCAAAGTTTAAAAAATCACATGATGTCATTAAGTATTCAATTCCTTCATGCTCTCCATTTAGCACATTTGCTAATGAAGGTCCATGTAGATGTCCATATATTACTTTCTTAACCCCATATTCTTTAAATAAATCAATAAATGCTGAATTCTCTCTTTTCTCATTCATTGGAGGATAGTGTATCATAACTATTATATTTTCATATCCTGCTTCTTTAGCTTTATCTAAGGAAAGTCTTAATCTTATAATCTCTCTATCAAATATTTTTTTATCCTTTTCTGTAAATCTATCACTGCCTTCTAAAATCCATCCTCTTGATCCGCAAATAGCATAGTCCTCGTAAGTATAAAAATTATTTTGAAGAAATTTCGTATTTTCATACATTCTATTAAGCTTTGATATTCCGCCCCACCAATAATCATGGTTTCCCTTAGAAATTATTTTTTTCCCTGGTAATGCATCTATCCAATCTAAATCAACTTTACTTTCATCTGATCTCATTGACCAGGATATATCTCCAGCTATAAGCACTGTATCTTCATCTGTGATTTTTTTTATCCAATTTTCTTTTATCTTTTCATCATGCTTAAGCCACTTTGCTCCAAATATGTCCATTGGTTTGTCTGTTGTAAAAGCAAGATGAAGATCTGAAATAGCATATAAAGCCATTTAATCTACTCACCTTTCTGACATAAATTTCTTAACATTATATATTAGTTTACCTATATAATATTATTTATTAAACTAATATGAAAGCCCATATTTCAAAAGCATATTCAGTATTTATTTACTTTCATACATCTAAAAACTATCTAAGTCTGTTACATATGCAATAATATGAGCTACTGCTTCATAAAGATCAGATGGTATATAATCACCTATATCAACATTACAAAGCAGGTCTGTTAATTCCTTATTATACACTATAGGAACATCATTTTCCTCTGCTTTTTCAAGTATTTTATCTGCAATATGTCCCATACCACTTGCAGTAACAGTTGGAGCCATTAAATTTTCTTCATATTTTAAAGCTGCTGCTTTTTTTCTATACTTCATTTCTCCTCCTAAAGATAATAACTCTAATTTCTATTAAGTGATATTCCTAAATTTATAAATGCTTATTTATACTCTTCTATCAAGTGATACTCCTGAATTAGAATTAAAAAATTCTCTACATGATGTTAATGAAACTTCATTTTCCTTCTTAGATACTTTTACATTAACTAAAAAACCCATGCTTTCTATATTATTAACTAACTTGCTCTTTGTCATATCAATTATTTTAACAAATTTTTCTTCACACTTTAATTCTATATTTATTTTTTTATCTAATACTTCCATATATCCATCTACTGTACCTAAATTCTTAGTTTCCACTGTTACTACCATCTTAACGTTTGTACTATCTATCTTTTTACCTTCTTTTCTATTGTCCTTTACTATTATCTTACAAGGATATTCTCTTTCCTTTATACTAACTGGAATATCTGCATAATAATATTCTGAGCTTATCTTATTAAATACTTTTATATCACTAATATTATTTTTTATAATATCTAAAATCTTCTCTGATATTAAAGATTCGCTTTTTAAATTAGATATTAAATCTTTAATTATTTCTTTACTTCCTTCTGTTCCTTTATTTAGGGAAACTTCTATTAATTCTTTTGTTGGAATACTTTTAGTTAGATTTTTATTTATTATATTATTATCATTTAATTTATCAATATTATTACTATTAGTACCAATAATATTATCTTTAGTTAGTATATCTTTAGCTAAATCATTTATCTTTTGACCTTGATGTGTATCATTGTCTATAATTTCTTGATTTTTTAAATTAATAACATCTTTTAATTTTGAAAATTCCTCTTCTGTTAATGTTATACCTCTTCCCATAACATTTGAAAGTACCTTTTCTAATTGTCCTTTACTAAAATCTAAGGATTCTTTTACACCTAAAGTTTCATTATTAGTTTTATTCAAATAATTACTAAAATCATCTACTATATTTTGAGCACCAATATCATTAAATTCAAATATAGTTTCTTTAATCTTATTTATTAATTCTTCTGGCTTAATAGTATTTATTAAATTGAAAACTCTATCAAATTCACTACTTGTAAATTCCATTCTTCTATTAGCTAATATATCTTTTAAAGATGTGTTAAGTAAATCTTCATTTTGACCTGAAATAGATTTAAGAAGAGATAACATACTAACTTTTGCATTTCCCATATCACTCTTTTGATAAACATCATTAGCTAATTTATTATTAATACTTGTCTCTTGCTCATTAATAAGTTGAGGTACTTTTGTAATTTTTTGTTCTTCTACATTTTGTCCTTCTACATTTTGTCCCTCTACATCTATAGATTTAGGACTTATGGTACTAATATCTAAATTTTCAATACTTTGCTTTGAATTACTTTCTAGCATATGTTCCTTTGTAAATTTATTAAGTTCAGGTATTGAATTAGAAATTTTATCAAGTACTTTTAATATGCTTTCTTTTCCTTTAAATAAATTATTATATCCTTTTATATTTTCTTTATTAAATTCCATATCATTTTCGATAAACAATAAAATATCATCATGAGATAAAGTTTTAAACTCTCCTAAAAACTCCTTTAATACATTATTAATTTTTGTTCCTTCTTCACTATTTTGAGATATTCCCTTCCCCATTAAATACTTAGATATAAATTCATCTATTTCCTTTGGATTTACCTGTATTTTATCTAGAAATTGAATTAGTCCCTTAATTTCTCTTATATTTTCCTTAGTAAGAGGAATATCAAATTTTAACATTGATTTTAATAAAGCAACGTCATCTTTACTTAAGCCTGAACTAGAAATTATATCATTAAACTCACCTTGAGCTAATTCATCACCTTTGATATTCTTAGCAATAACTTTTAACTTTAATTTTCCGTCAACAAAGCCTTCAACTTGAAATCTTTGTAATCCATTTTCTAATCCTTCTATATCTCCGTCTATTTGTGCAGAAAATTCCCAACCATCTATTAGCTTTATAGTAACTTCATTTTTATCATCTTTTTTAATTATTTTTCCTGAAAACTTCTCACCAGAATCAAAAGTTAGCTTACTAGATATTCTTTTATTATTTGTATTATATGAATTACCTACATTAAAAACTCCTGGCATAACTCCACCTCATATACATCTATATTATTTATAATGTCGAATACTTTATCTAACATCTTAACATATATAAATTTATAAACTCTATGATTAAATAATTTTCACTTGGAAATATTTTAGAAATAACTATATAATCTTTAGAAATTTTTACCTTATATGATATAAATATAGAATTTACATGGAGGTTAAAAATGAATAAAAAACTTTTTTCTAAAATAATGATTATATCTGTTATTACTATATCATCGGTACTTGTATCTTGCCAAAATACTTCTAAAAAAATAACTATATCGGAAGATACTAAAAATGAAATTTCCTCGGAAGAAAATGAAATAAATGAAGCAATAAAAATTGGTGAGGAATATCTTGCTCAAAATAAATTTAATGAGGCTAAGGAATCTTTTAATAAAGCTATATCCTTAGACAAAAATAATAAGGATGTTTATTTAAAAATTAAGGATATATATATGTCCTTTAATAGATTTGATGATGCCTATTTTATTATAAAAACAGCTTTAACAAATACTATAGATATTGAAAATATGAAATTAATTTTAAAAGATATTTCATCTAAATTTGAATCTATAAACATGAATTTATCTATATATCAAGATACTAGCTACACCTTACCAAATGAAGTAAAGGCCGTAATTTCAGGTGAATCTATATCAATTCCTGTAACTTGGGATAATCAAGTAGTTGACTCCTCAACTGCAGGGACATTTGTTTATGAAGGCTTTAATGAAGATTATGGTAGAAAAGTGAATATGGAAATTACAGTTATGGAGAATGTTTATGATAAGCAAATTGGATGGGTAAAAAATTTTTATATGGACAATGGAAAATTATATATTAATTTAGATTTAATTGAATTTTATTTAGGAAGAGAAGAGGCCCTTAGAGAAGCTATTAAAGATGGAAAAGCCGGAATTGATGAAAATGGAGAATACTTTTTACCAGCTCCAGTTTGGATAAGAAATAACTCTGAAGATATTACTACCTACCAAATAAATGATGATTGTTTATATTCTTTATGTGCAGCTACTCTAAACCTTGAAAATTATGAAAGTAGCGGAACACTAGTAAATTCTTCTTATGATAATTTTTCAAAAACATTTAATGATACTAAAAATAATAATGCAAGAATACTACTGGTTTGGGTTGATATAAAGAATGGCTCGGTTTATAAGATTTCTGAACAATACTTACCATAAAAATATTTTAAAAGGAGACTTTACAGTGAATAAAAAATTTATAAAACTAACTATTATTCCACTTTTTTTAATACTAAGCACTTCTCTTTTTGCTTGTACTGACACAACAAAAAAAGTAACAGTTTCTAATGATACTCAAAGCGAAATTTTAGTAGAAGAAAATGAAGTTGATGAAGCTATTACCAATGCTAAAAAGCTTCTAACTGATAATAAATATGATGAGGCAAAAGCCTATTTTAATAAAGCAATTTCTTTAGATAAATCTAATATGGATTTGTATTTAGAAATAAAAGATATCTATATGGATTCTAATAAATATGATGATGCTTACTTTATAATAAAATCTGCTTTAGCCAATAATGTTGATACTGAAAATATGAAATCAATAGCTAAAGAAATTTCATCTAAATTTGAGGTAATTAAGCTTGCAGATTCTATTTATAAAGAATCAGAATATAACCTTCCTGGAAGTGTATCTACTGATATAAATGGAACCTCGGTTTCACTTCCTTTAACTTGGAATGTAGCAACTGTTGATACTTCAAGCGCTGGCACTTTCACTTATTATGGCACAAATGAAGAGTATGGCAGGCAGGTAGAATTTACTTTAACAGTTTTAGAAAATGTTTATGATAAACAAATTGGATATATTAATAAACTTTATTCATCTAATGGAAAAACTTATATTGATGTTGATTTAGTTGAATTTTATCTTGGCAGAGAAGAATCTCTTAAAGAATTTCTTAAAGATAATGCTGATACAGATAAAATAGACCTTCCTATTAACGATAAAGGAGAGTATTATGTTCCAGATGGTTATTATATAAGAAATAAATATGATAAGATAACAACTTATGAAGTTTCCAATAACTGCACCTTCCAACTATTAGATTATGATCTAATTTATTTAGGATATGATGTTACACCTAAAAATAACTCTTCAATTCCTGAAGCTGTCTCACTAGAAACCTTTAAAAATTATATAGATAACCCTATATCAAAAGGTAGATCAGTTATGTGTTGGATAGAGTTGAAAAATGACGTTGCTTATTCTATCTACAGACAGTATACACCTTAATGTAAATTGATAATGGACAATTTATAATGGATAATTAAGGATGTTTTGCACAGCAAAACTTAAATTAAATTAGTGCGCAGCACCTTTTATTTAAAAATCCTTAGTATTTTTTTCCTTAATTGTCCATTGTGCATTATCAATTATAAAAATGTTCGCATTTTTATACTAATAGTTTTATCCCACTATTTATTATTTAAAATATATTTAATATAATTAAATTATAATATCCATATTAAGGAGAATATGTAATGAATGCTCAAGTTCTTATTATTGAAGATGATAGATCAATAAATGATATATTGTTCCATACTTTGAAAGCTGAAGGCTATTTACCTTATAGTGTCTTTTCTTTAAAAGAAGCTAATGATTTTTTAAATACCACTTTACCCGATTTAATTTTGTTAGACTTAAACTTACCTGATGGAAGTGGTTTTGACTTTTGTAAAGATATAAACTCTAAATACACTATTCCTATTATAATTCTTACAGCTAAAAATGATGTATTTGATAAAGTTCTCGGCCTTGAACTTGGAGCTGATGATTATATCACTAAACCATTCCATATAAAAGAAGTTACAAGCAGGATAAAGGCTGTATTTAGACGTATTGAAAAGTCTGCTTCTAAAGATAATAAAAATTTCATTAAGATAAATTCAAATATAAAGATTAATTTTAATAACAGAACTGTTTTAAAAAATGATGAAGTTATTCAATTAAAACCAAAGGAATATGAACTTCTTGAATTCTTTGTTCAAAATAGAAATAAAGTTTTTTCTAGAGAACAACTTATAGATAATATTTGGGAGTTTTCTTATGATGGCGATATAAGAACTATAGATATTCATATAAGAAGAATTAGAAGCAAACTTGATACAAACGGACAACCCTCTGTGATTGAAACAGTTTTTGGTGTTGGATATATGATGAGGTAAGTATGAAAATTAAATTCAAATTCACTTTAATTATTACTCTTACAATTGTACTACTAGGAATTTCATTAAATATATCTGTTAGAAAAATATTAAAAGATAATATGGAAAGCACAGTTACCTCTTCATTAAAAGAAATAATGAAAAGTACTCGTGAATCTGTTAAATATACATTGTCAGTTAGAAATTATCTATACAAAGATAAAGCTTTATCTCAAGAAAGTAAATATTTAATAGAATATATTTCAATTAACTATGATAGCAACCTTCAAATATGCGACATAGATGGTAACGTGCTTGCTTCTAATTTAGAAAAAGCTAACCCTGAATTCGCTGAAAATATTCCTGATATTAAATCTGGTAAAACTATTGTTGATATAAAATATAACAATAACAATCTTATTGGAATGCTTTCCTATCCAATAATAATTAATGAATCTTACATTGGAATAATCAATTTAACTAAGGACTATACTTATCTTTATTCAGACTATATGAAAGCTACAAGCATATTAACTTTAATTGAAATATCACTTATCATTTTTATATTTGCTATTTCTTATAGATTAACAAATAAAATAGTTAGTCCAATAGAAAAATTAACTTCAGCTTCAAAGGAATTAAGTGTAGGAAATTATGAAATAAATATAGATATCAATGCCAAAAAAAATGATGAAATATCTATATTATCTAGAGAATTTATTAATATGAAATCTAAAATTCAAGAGCAAATTTTAGATATTGAAAAAGAAAAAGAAAAGGTTGAAAAATTAGCCTTAAGCAGAAAAATATTTTTTGATACTGTTACTCATGAACTTAAAACACCTTTAACTTCAATTATTGGATATTCAGAAATGATTTTAGAAAATGTTGTAGATGATGAAGAATTTAAGTATCGTGCCATTGATAGAATTCACTCAGAAAGCGAAAGATTAAATACATTAGTACTTGAAATTATAAAAATTTCAAAAGGATTATCCTCAATAAAAGATACTTATGAATATATAGATATTTCAGAAATTATTAATCAAACAATTTCTGATTTAAACATTAAAGCAGAAAAATATAACTTAAAAATAAATTCAAACATATTAAACGAAATAGTACGCTTTAAACCAAATAAAATAAAAGAAGTTTTAATTAATGTATTAGATAATGCAATAAAATATTCTAGCAAAGATTCTATAATTACTGTAAACTCTTACACTTCTGATGATAAATATAATATAGAAATTACTAACATTGTTGAAAATCCTATACCTGAAGATGTTTATAACCATATTTTTGAGCCTTTTACGAAGTCAAATTTTTCTAATGATGAGTATAGTACAGGCTTAGGATTATACTTATGTAACGAAATTATTAAAGATCATAATGGTTCAATTAGTATAGTTAATGGTAATGAAATAAAAGTAAAATTAACTTTACCATTAGAAAATAATAGTGATCTCTCATAAATAATATATGAATATTCCTTATTATATAGTTATCTAAATTTGATTAAAAATAGTATTTTTTAATCAAAAGCTTAAGGGAGTCGCGTAACGCGACTCCCTTAAGTTTTTTATTCTACAACTATCTTATTATAGTTTTTCTTCCCTCTTTTAAGTAATGCTGAACCATCTTCTAAATCTGATTCTTCTAAAGTTCTAGTAACTTCAGTTACTTTTTCTCCATTTAAAGATAATCCACCTTGTTGAATTAATCTTCTTCCTTCTGCTTTAGATGGAACTATTTTATTTTCAGCCATTATATCTAAAATAGCTGATCCTAATTTTTCCTTACTTATAGTTACTGTAGGAACATTGCTCATATCAACTCCACCAGAGAATAAAGCTTCTGCTGCACTTTTAGCTTTAGTTGCTTCTTCTTCTCCATGAACTAGCTTTGTAACTTCAAAAGCAAGACGCTTTTTAGCTTCATTTATAGCTGCTCCTTCTACAGAACATATTTCTCTAACTTCATCCATTGGAACAAATGTTAATAATGATAAGCATTTTTCTACATCTGCATCATCTACATTTCTCCAGTATTGATAAAAGTCAAATGGTGAAGTCTTTTCTGGATCAAGCCATAAAGCTCCTCCTACTGTTTTTCCCATCTTTTGTCCTTGGCTATTAGTTAATAAAGAACAAGTCATTGCCATAGCTTGACCTTGAGCCTTTCTTCTAACTAATTCAACACCAGCAATCATGTTTGACCATTGGTCATCTCCACCTAATTGCATTTTGCAACCATACTTTTGATTTAATACGTAGAAGTCGTATCCTTGCATTAACATATAATTAAATTCTAAGAAAGAAAGTCCTTTTTCTAATCTTTGTTTAAAACATTCAGCTGTAAGCATTCTATTTACAGAAAAATGAACTCCAACTTCTCTTAAAAAATCTACATAATTTAAGTTTAATAGCCAATCTGCATTATTAACTAATATTGCTTTATCATCAGAAAAATCTATAAATCTCTCCATTTGCTTCTTTATTGAATCAACATTATGTTGAATTTGTTCTTTTGTAAGCATAGTTCTCATATCAGTTTTTCCTGATGGGTCTCCTACCATTGCTGTTCCACCACCAAGAAGTGCTATTGGTCTATGTCCTGCCTTTTGCATATGTGCCATAAACATTAACGCAATGAAATGTCCAACATGTAAACTATCCGCTGTTGGATCAAAGCCTATATAAAAAGTTATTTTCTCCTTTTCTAGCAACTCTCTAGTTTCATCCTCATGAGTAAATTGCTTTATGTATCCACGATCTAATAACTCGTCTAAAACATTAGCCATTCTACGTAACCTCCTATTTATTTTACTTATTATAGTATATCTTTTTATTAAAATATTATCAACAATAAAACAACTAATGATACCATTGTTATGTTTTGAGAATATAATGCTACGATAACTAGATATGTTCCACAAGCTAACTAGCTGCGCAGGCATTGAATACTTAGTGAAGTTGAGCGCAGTTACAGCTGAGCTTAAAATTATCAAATGAAGAATTAGCCTCATTAATGATATGTATTAAATTTAGAATTGTATTCGAAATTATACGAAAATCGGAAAGTTAATACATATCATTATGTTTAATTCTCATAAATTTAAAAGGAGCAATTCAATATATTTGAACCGCCCCTCACTACTAATTTCATGCCAATTATTATTAATTCTGTTCATCTAAATTATAGCTAGAATTCTCTTATTCACTATTCAAAATTCAAGCTAAAATACAAATCTAAATTTTAAATAATATCTATACATATAACCTCTTAATTCGCATAATTCAGATTCCCAGACTACTTTTCAATCATTTATTACTTATTCACTCTAAAATTCTAAATAATTCAGTATCCCTGAACTATTACCCCAACCTTTCCCTTCTTTCACACTATAATTTTTTAAACTAATCTTCTCTCAGTTATGGACTAACCCCTTAATTTTTATTTATTCCCATTCAACACTTGGGCTCTCCTGAGCTATCCCCATAACATTTTCACTCTTTTATAATTCACCGAAGGTGAATTATTTCTTTAATTCTTTCATTTTTCATTTTTCATTTTTCATTTTTCATTTTCAATAACTCAGCTAGCCTGAGTTATCTCCTTAATTGTCCATTCTCCATTGTCAATTATCCATTGTCAATTATCCATTGAATTTCAGCTCTCCTGAGCTATTTCATTAATTGTCCTTTCTCCATTGTCAATTATTAATTGATTTTATGCCACATATTCCCTTATGAAATCTGGTAGCTCATCAGTACATTCACAATTTAAATTAATATACAAATTTAAATTAAATTTTTGAGAGAATTCCTTTAACTTTCCAAACAGTTTAGTAGATTCAGACATATTTTTAGTAACTATACTCGATAAAGCATCTATATATATATTTTCTACATCATAATTTTGAGATATAACGCCACAAAGTAACCCATAAAAGCTATCACAATCTATTACGCCAAGCTCATTAGTATTTATAAACCTTATCTTACCTTTAAGTTGCATCATACGTCTGCAATCATCATCAATATAAACTGAATCTCCTTTTGCTTCACTTAAGTGTTCATTTGCAAGTTCTATTAATCTTTTAGTTTTACCTGCTCCTCTCTTTGCGCAAAAAACTTGAATCATTGGAATCCACTCCTTTTATAGAATTTTTTATTCTCTTAATTTATATATATTCTACTCTTCTGAAAATATTTACAATATAATATAAAAAAATAATAAAAGATAGAGAAACTTCTTAATCTCTATCTTTTATCTAAAAAAGTGTGAACTCATAACTTTATTTTTTCCTGCATGCTTTGCTTTGTAAAGACATACATCTGCACAATTAATAACAGCTTCAAGGGTATTTCCATCATTAGGATAAAAGCCTACTCCAAAACTTGCAGTAATGCTTCTTTCATTCTTTTCATTTGAAACCAAATTACTTGATACAGAATCTCTTATCTTATCTATTCTTTTATATATCTCTTCGTTATCACTATTGCAATCTATATATAGTATTATTTCTTCCCCACCATATCTTGCAATTATATCTTTTGGCTCTAGCATACTCCTAATTAAATTTGCAGTTTCTATTAAAACTTTATCACCAAATTGATGTCCTAAGGTATCATTTACCTTTTTAAAGTTATCTAAATCAATCATTACTATAGCATATTTATATATGTTTCCATTAGATAACCTTTCTTCTATAATTTCGTAAAAAGTCTTTCTATTATATATACCTATTAATGAATCATACTTAGCTGCCTTTTCTATCTTTTTATATAAAATAGAATTTTCTAAAGCTATTGCAATTTGGCTTGCTATTGAACTTAAAAATATTTCATGAAATTCTGTTAAAAAATTATAGTGGGTATGGTCGACTACAATATATCCTATATATTTTTCAGCAACTTTTATTGGTACTCCCAGCCTTGAATGAATATATATATTATTTAATTCATCTTTTACAATTGGTTCTTTTGAGTTTAAAATAAATGTTTTATTTTTACTTACGTATTTTATACACTCTTCTGTAAGAACTATACTATCATTTGTACCATTAGTAGCCTTAATGACAAATTTAGAGTCTTCTAACAAATATATTGTAGATTGAGTTACCCCTATAATACCTATTATCATATCATTTATCATAGGTATTATATTTTTACTACTTAAATTTGAATTTATATAATTACTAATTAATATTACATTTGAAAGCATATCAAGGTTTTTTTCATGCTGAACATTAACAGCACTTAATTCTTGTATTTTTTCTTCTGTGATTTTCTGATATCTTTCGTACTCTAACTTAAGTTGCTGATAACTTGCTTTATAATCGTCCATACTCCCTCCCCATCTCATCTTACATAGTATGAATCGAATTCAGATAATCTATAACTTAATATTACTTTATTTTCCTTTTAATATCAATAGCTTTTTGCCCTCTAAATCATTTTCATTGTAGTATTTATTACAGGCTATCTTTGACTAATCCAGTTCCTTCAATTATTAGATTAACATTTACTTCTAAATTTGTATCTGCAATTGGATTGTATACAGCTGCTTTAGGATAGTATATATCAAAAAGTCTTTCAATCTCAAAAACATCTATTTCTTTTTCCTTATACTTATTAAATATATCTTTCAAATAACTTTCTATTTCTTCTTCTTTAACATCTTTAATATACTTCAAAAGTTCATTATCAACTATAAGCCTACCTTGTATTTCTGCAACTGAAGCTTTCATTTCTAGATTTTTAACTAAAGTAATGTTTTCTCCATCATACTTAAGTTTACTTTCTGTACTATTATCCAAAATATCTAATGTAATAAATCCTTGTTCTGATTGTGGATTAGAAATTTCAAGCGTTCCTCTTCTAATATTATTCATAAATAAATTATAGCTCATAGCATCTTTTGAATCTATTTTTTCAACTAATTTATTATCTTTGATTATTGCTCCACCGCCAATTTCTATTTTTTTATCCAATGCATCTTCTCTTATTTCTATAGCACCAACAATATATGTATCACTAGCTGTAATAGAATTACTTAAATAATCATTTATATTTGCTCTCATTGCTCTAGGATTTCTCTTATTTTTATGAACTAACTCTTCTAAATATAATCCTAAATATTCTTCATCACTTGATGTAATTTTAAGCAAATCATCCACTTCACCAAAATAAACAAACATATAAGGTTTTATTTGAAACTCTTGATTATTATTTATTAAATCAACATATCTTTTTATTCCATCTCTTGCAGCCTTTTCAGTAAATATATATGCCCTATTTTGTGAATAATTTAATTCATAACTTGAAGCTAAATTTACATCTCTTAAAGCTTCCAAGGCTGTTTTTCCTATACCTTTATATATTATTCTTTTTCCTTTATCTGAACTTTCATTAGTACTTCTATATGGTTTAACACAGTCAACATAAACTACTGCTCTTCCAAAATCATCTGTATCAAAAATCACACTAGTTGCAAAACTAACTTTATTTATATCTCTATAATTAAAACAACCAACTAGAAATAAAGGAATAAAAAATACTACTAAAATCTTACTTAATCTTTTTAATCTCATTTTTCATCCCCCTTTTTTATAAAATCCTTTGAAATCTTACCTAAGCTTCCTCTTAGTACAACATCCTTAAATCTATATTCATTAATACTTCCAATTGGAAATAAAAATTGATATCCAATTGAATCTAACTCAGCTAACTGTATTAATAGTAGTAAAGCTCCACATAAAAATCCCGGTATACCAAATGCAGCCGAAAATCCTACTAAGACTATTGCCCAAAATGAAACAGCTCCATAAAGCTTTGGAATTAAAAAGTATGATAATGTGCTTAAAGCTACAACTATTATTGTTATTCTTGATGCTATCCCTGCTCCAACTGCCGCATCTCCTAAAATTAAAGCTGAAACTATACTCATTGCACCACCGATTGGTTGTGGAAGTCTAAGCCCGGCTTCTTTTATAAATTGAAATGCCAACATCATTAATATCACTTCAATAAAGGTAGGAAATGGTACTCCTGCCCTAGATACTGCAAGTCTAAACATAAATAATGATGGTATCATAGAAAAATGATACGTTATTATTGCTACATATAATCCTGGTACTAATGTTGCTATAAAAAATGCAAACCATCTTAATATACGATTAAAATTTGTATAATACTTATTTAAATAATAATCATCTGGCATTTGGAAATTTTCTAAAAAGAAATATGGTACAGTAATAACAAATGGCGTACCATCAACTATTACAGCTACCCTTCCTTCTAGTAACTTAGCACTAACTTCATCTGGTTTTTCAGTATATCCTACAGTATCAAAAAAGCTTTTTTGATTTTTTAGGGCATCTTCAACATAATTAGTATCTAGAATAAATCTCAAATCTAAATTATTTACCTTCTCTTTAACATTTTCAACTAAATCCTTTGGCGCAACACCATCTAAATAACATACAGCAACTGCTGTTTGAGATTTTTCTCCTACAACTATAGCTTCAAACTTTAAATCTGGATTTTTAATTCTTCTTCTAATTAATGCAACATTATTTACTATTAATTCATTAAATCCTTCTCTTGGTCCCTTTAATACAGATTCTGTTTCAGGAGTCCCAACCCCTCTTACAGGAAATCCTTTTGCTTCTACATATAATACTTGTTCTAAGCCTTCAAATATTACTGCTGGGTCACCAGATAATATATGCATTATTGCATCATCTAAATCTTTAGCTATACCTGCTGCATTAATATCTAATGAATTTTCTATTAATTGCTCTAGAGTTTCAATTTTTCCACTCTCCGGTTCTATTTCACCAGTGCCACGTAATGGAGAAACCACATATTCACTTATCATTTCTGCATTACATAAGTCATCAATGAAAACTACTGTTGCCTTTCCTAAAACTGTTTGGACTGGCCTATACTTAACATCAAAAGAGTTTTTTAATTTCTCTTTCACATATTCTAAATTATTCATATACATCACCTGATTGTATTATTTGTTGAAAAACTGTTTAATATTCATTTTTTTGCTAATACTAAAAAGGAATAAGAAACAATTGGATAATTGATAATGCATAATGGATAATTGAGGTTTAAACTCTTCCAGAGTTTATTTTTATATTTTTCTAATTTAGCTAAGCTAAATTATTTCATTAATTGTCCATTATCAATTATCCATTATCCATTAACATAAGAAGGGTGGTTAATAATGAATAAAATTTCTAGTAAACATTTTATATTATTTGTAATTGGGGTGGCTCTTATATCTGTTAAAACATATCCATCTATATTCATAGATATAGGGGGAAGAGATACTTGGCTAGCTTCTCTTATAGCGTCAATTATATTTGTTATCTTTTTAATGTACATAATTAATATTTGTGTTTCCACTAAGACTTTTGATATAAATGATATTTTTGCTCGTTCTATGCCAAAAGCTATTAGTATTATTTTAATGCTTATATTTGTACTTACTTTATTTATAAATGCTATTGAATCAGCTGCTGTTGAAGCTAATGTATTACACTCTACATTATTTCTTGAAACTCCAGTTTGGTATGCATTAATATTTTTTATACTTCCATCACTTTTTATTTTTAATAAAAGGTTACGTACTATATTAATATTTGTTTTAGTAAGTGTTTTTGTAGTTATAATTAATGGAATAGTCTTTTTTGCATTAACCCAAAGTTATAAGGATATAAATAATTTATTACCTGTACTTGGAAACGGTATATCTTCAGGCTTTACTGTTTCTCCTTTCCTAATTTTAGGTGGATTTTCCTCATTTATGATTGCAATACCATTTTTAAAGTATATAAATGAATTAGAACATATAAGAAAACATACTCTTTATGCCGGAGTTATAACTTCTGCCTTTATCGTTGTCTCAATAGTTGGAGTAATTACAGCTTTTGGTCCACTAAGATCAGCCAATATTTTTTATCCAGAATTTATATTAGGGCAAAGAATTGAAGTTGCAGGATTTTTAGAATTTGGTGAATTATTTTTCATAATTCAAACAGTATTAGGTTTCTTTATTAAGTATGTGTTGGCTACTTATAGCATATTGCTAATTCTAGGCAAGTATATTAAAAATAAACGTCTTTTCATAGGTATATATACTTTTTTAATATTTGTTTTATCAAGCTTTTTAGGAATGAATAACTACATACTTTATGACGTATTAAAGTATTTACAAATAATTAATTTATTTAGTTTTGTTTTAATACCACTTATAGTATTTTCTACTTATTACTTAAAATTTAAATCCAAAGAGAAATTATCTAAAAATTCTAAATAAACCAAAAACTTTTTAATATTACTTATTGAATTTATCTTAGTTTATGGTATAATTATTTTGAAAATTTAAATGATTAGGAAAATCTCGATACATTCTTTCCTTAAAGTTCAACTTACTTAAGAAAAGAAACCTATCAAGTTTATACCTATGAATTTTAAGGAGGATTTTAAAATGGAAGATAAGAAAATAATTTGTAAAGATTGTGGAAAGGAATTTGTTTTCACTGTTGGAGAACAAGAATTCTACAAAGAAAAGGGATTTGACAATGAACCAGTAAGATGCCCTGAATGTAGAAAGGCTAGAAAAGCTCAAAACAACAGAAGATAGTTTCTGTTTTAAAGACTAACCATTTAATGGTTAGTCTTTGTTTATTTATAAGATTTTTTTTTGCATAATAAGTATTTTTTTATTAATTTTGTACAAACTAATAATCTATACATAATTTATATAATAGCAATTAGTTTTAAAGTTGCTAATTGTGATTAATAAGCTAATAATCTGTATATAATTTATATAATAGGAGGACATATATAATGAAATCATTAAAAATATTTTTTACTGTATTAATTTTGCTGGTGCTAGTTTCTTTAATATTTAAATTTTCATTTTGGGCTATAGATGCTATACTACTTTCAGCAATATTTTTATTACTAATAGATATTTTTTATGTTAAAGCTTAAGATTGGTTATAAATTAATTTTATATTATATTTTTTATTAAATTACTTGCATTATATACTTTTTTAATTTCTCCCTCTCTATACATCCATTCTTGGCATAAGTCAAAATCTTCTTTTTTATAATTGTCGCTTATTTCAAATATAAAATCTTTAAATCCTTCTGCTAATTCTTTTGAATATCCGCAAAATTCCATGAAATAATTAGCCTTATCTTCTTTTGAAGAATTATTAAATATTCTAGCTGCTTCGTTTAATGCCTTATGAAAATTTTTAACTCCTTCTGAATTGTTATTATAAAATTCTTCATCAAAGCACCACATAACTAAATTTTTATCACTGTTTCTTGAATCCCAAATTATTTTGCCACCATCATTGGTTATCTTTGATACAAAAGGTTCAATTGCTACTAAAGCATCTATTTCCCCCTTTTTAAGTGCCTCAATTCTCTCGTATGTATTATTAATCCAAACTATCTTAGGATTCTTTATCATATCTTTTAAATCATTTTCTAAAAATAATCTAAATAGTCCAGATCTATTTACTCCAACTCTTATTCCTTCCAAATCCCCATTAATGTCTTTGCTTCCAACTAAATTAATAGTTCTTGTTAAATTTGAAGTTATAACAGCTTTTTTTCCTTTTTCAAGCATATAAAAGAAAAATGTTGTGTCTCCCATCATAGCATCTGACCTTCCTTCTAGAAACTCAATATTTCCCTTAAAGAAAAAATCTTCATCTAAATATAAATTCATATCTATACCATACTTTTTAAATATTCCTTGCCTGTCTGCTAATATTGCTGTTAAGCTTAATGGATTATTCTTTATTAAGTTTAAATTTATTTTTACCATGTTTACCCCTCCACATATTTTTTCTTGAACTAGATATATTTCAAAATATACGCTTGATATTATTAATTCAAATACTAATAACTACAATAACTTATATATAAGATAATTTTGTATTTAATAGATCAATTTATTTTTATAACTTTAACTATAAAAATGTAGTTACTTAATTATTCTATATAGTAACTACATTTATATAATCAATTTATCTTTATTTTAAGTAACCACATTTATATAAATATTTTATTATTTAACTATATTAACTTCATTTATGTAGTTACTTTCTCTTTAATTATAGTAACTACACTTTTTTTTTATTACTTTAACGTTTAATTATAGTAATACACTTTCGTAGTTACTTTATCATTTATATATAGTAACCACATTTATGTAATTACTTTATATTTATCTATAATAACTAAACTTGTAGTTACCTTATCTTTAAATACAGTAACTACACTTTTATAGTTACCTTATTATTTAAATTAGTAACTATACTTAAACTAGCCCTTTAATAATTTTAAAATTATATCTTTAAGTATTATTTTAAAATCTAACTTAATTTATGATGATGCATATTAAAAATTCTAGTGAAATTATAAAATGAAAACTATATATAAGAAGTAGTGGTCTTGGTCCCCACTCTCTTCCCATTTCTTTATAGACCTCTTGTATTTTATAATAATCCTTATACCATTTCACATATCCATAATAATAAAATATCAATATACCTGATATAAATATTAGTAAATTTATTTTCGATAGCGTTAATAATATTATCCATGATATAACCATTATTATTGCTTCTGGTATTATTATCTTGATGGAGTTTCTAAATCCAATAACATGAGGTAATGTTACCCTAACCCCTTTGTCTTTTTCATAATCTGAAGTATTGTTAGTAGACATTAAAAATACAGTCATTATCATAGCTATAAGTGAATATAAGAATATTTCTATACTCATCTTTCCTTGCTGTATATAAGCCGATACAAAACTACTTATTCCTCCAGCAAATATTCCTGATACTAATTCTCCAACTGGGTAAATTATATATGGCTTTGGCCCTAAAGAATAAGTTAATGCAGCAAGTGCACTTACTATTCCTATAATTAATATATTTATATTATTAGTTATAAAAACTACTAAAAGCCCACTTCCTCCACCTAAAGCCAACATGAAAAGTAAAGCTATTACTGCATCTAAAAACTTCGCATCTCCTCTTACTAAGCCTTCACTACCTAAATGACCTGTAAATGTATCTTCATTTTCTTCATTCTTTAAAAATGCTCTTATTTCATTTGCTATATTTGCCACTATATTTAAGCTAAAGCCTGCAATAAACATTAAAACTAGTGGTAATATTTTTATATCTTTTGCTAAATAAGCTCCAAATAATCCACCACTAAGTGCTGGAAGTCCAGTTGCAAATCCCGTTCTTAGTTCCATTACTGTATAAATTCGTTTTAAAAAATTGTTCTTTTTCATTTATCTAATACTCCCTGAAGTTATTCCTTCGTAAATATGCTTTTGCAAAAATATGAAAAATAATATCATTGGTATCATGCTTATTACAATGGCTGCACAAATTACTTGCCATTCTGTTGATGCTGGTCCTATAAATTTAAACAAAGTTGTTGATACAGTGTTTAACCCTTCCCCTGGCATATATAAATATGGAACATAAAAATCATTATATATTGTAATTATCTTAAGCATAATTGCTGTTGCTGTTGCTGGTTTTAATAAAGGAAATATAACTTTTTTGTATATTTTAAAATATCCTGCTCCTTCAAGCATTGCAGCCTTATCTAAATCTCTAGGAATCTTTTCTAAAGCTTGTATATAAATATATACCATTAAAACATCTGCTCCTAAATATATAATTATAGGTGCAAGTCTAGTATTATATATTCCTACAGCATCAATTATTTTAAAAGTTGCAACTTGAGACATCTCCATTGGTACTATTGATACAAACAAATACATAAATAATATTATCTTTTTGAACTTAAAATCAAATCTGCTTATAACAAAAGCCACCATAGATCCTAGGATTACACTTCCTATTGCGCCAAAAAATATTAAGATAAATGTATTAATAAAACCAATTAACATTTTTCCATCTACAAAAGCTCTTATGTAATTTTCAAAATAACTAAAGCTACTAGGCATAGTTATTCCACTAGTTCTTGTAAATTCATCATAGGTTTTAAAAGAACCAAAAACCACAGTAATTATAGGTAAAAAAATTACTATAGTCCAAAGTATTAAAGTAGTGTATTTTAGCACTTTTAATAATATAGATTTAATACTCATCTTCATCATTACTATACACCTTCTTTTGAATAAGAGTTGCAATTACAATTATTATTGTAATTATTACTGCCATACTAGCTGCAAGTCCTATTTTCTTTTGCTCAAATGCAGTTTTCATAGTTTGTAATAAAAATGTACTCGTTCCATTTGAGCCATTAGTCATTATCATAGGTATTTCAAAAACAGAAATTGCACCTATAATTAGTAATATAAAATTTATCTTAACTATTGTATGTATATTAGGTAATATCACATATCTAACCTTTTGCATTACAGAAGCTCCTTCTATTTCTGCTGCCTTTATGTATTCCTTTGGTATAGATTGAATTGCTCCAAAATACATAATAAAACTTCTACCTGTAAATCTCCAAAGTGATATGCTAGCTAGTGTATAATTAACAAACCTAGGATCTCCAAGCCAATAATGTATAAATTCTCCAAGCCCCAAAGCTCCTAATGAGGCATCAAAAGTTCCTCCTGGTTCAAAGAATATTCTAAATATCATCGATATAGCAACTCCACTTATAAGAGTTGGAAATACAAATGTAGCCTTAAAAAAACTTTTAAATTTAACTTTAAAAGATAACATTATAGCAAAAAACATTGCTATTATAATTTGAAGGATCCCTGATAAAAAGTAATATAAACTATTTTTAAATACTTGAAAGTAAGATGGATCTGTTAAAACCTTTATGTAATTGTCAAAACCAACGAACTCCTTAGTCTTTGATATACCATTCCATGAAGTAAAACTATATATAAATAGCTCTATTATAGGTAAAAATCCAAATAAAAATAATAATAAAAGTGGAAAAAAAAGAAAGAGAAAAATAATTTTTCTTTCTTTTTTTCTTAAGTTTATATTATTCATTTGCTTTTACTGCTGCTTCCCATTTAGCTTCTAATGAATTGATATAATCACTATAACTTTCATTTTGATTTGGATACATTCCTATATTAATAACCTTTTGAAGTACATCTGTTAATCTACCAACACCTACTTCATTAGCTATTGCAGTGTATTTTGCATCAACTTCTGGTGTTTCAGTTGGTACAGTTAATATTATATTATTGTTTTCAAACATTACTTTTTGTTCGTCAGTTAAATCTTCTTTGCTTGGTGACATTCCACCTAAATCATCTGCATATCCACTTTTAGCTGAAATAAAGAAATCTAAAAATGCTTTAGCTGTTGCTTTATTTTCACTATTTTTATTTATTCCTATTACTGATGGTGCTCCAAATGCAATACTTGTTTGTCCATTAAACTTTACTGGTAGTGGAGCTATGTTTATTTTGCTATTGTTTGTGCTTAGACCTTGAATCATCTTTGCATCTTGAGAACCCTTCATTATCATTGCAACTTTACCATCTGCAAGCATTTGTAGTGACTTAGCAAAATCACCTGTGACTGGATCCTCTTCTATAAGTCCATTTGAAGATAATTCATAAAATAAATCCATTATTTCACGTATTGGTTGACCTTCTTTAAAGGCTGTTCCTACATTTAATATTTCTGATCTATATTGCTCTCCGCCATAAGATGTTAAAGTTCCACCCCAAGTACCTAGTGTTTTATTATAATTTGTATAGAAAGGTATAGCATCTGTATTTTCTTTCACTTTCTTTGCTGCTTCTATCATTTCTTCTGTTGATGTTGGCATAGATTCTACTCCTGCCTTTTTAAGAACTTCTTCATTATATATAATTCCTAGTGAATTTACAGCTGCTGGTAATCCGTATGATATACCATCATAATCTGCTTCTGTAACATCTATGTACTTTTCTTCTAATTCATCAACTTTTCCTAATGGTTCAAAATAATTTTCATATTCTTCTGGAGTACCATTCATAGTGAATGGAAGAAATAGAACATCTCCATAATCTTTAGTATTCATTCTAGTCATTATGTAATTGTCATAATCTGCAGCTGATTCCCATATTATATCCTCAACACTTGGATATAACTTTTTAAAATCCTCCTCTATTTTTTCAAATAGCTTGTCTGCATCCGTTCTAGATGTAACCACCTTTATAGTTCCACCTATTTCATCATTTTTCTTTTCTTCAGCCTTAGCGCATCCAACCATAAGTATAGGTAACATTAATAAAGTACTAATTATTTTCCTTGCCTTCATCTTACTTACTCCTTATATTTTTTTGTGTTAATTTATTAAAAATATTAGCCTTAGTAAAGTTAAAACTAATATTAACCTTTTCATCTATCTTTAAATCATTCATATCATGAGATTTCCATGTAAATCTTATTCCTTCATATAAAAGATGATAAATAGTTTCACTTCCTAAATACTCGATTTTCTCTATGGTAGCTTCTATAAAGTTTTTATTTGTATTCTCCTTATAATCCTTATTGCTACAATCTCTATCATATTTATTTACATTATCTGCATTATCATCAATTTTATTAGATTCATTTGTATCCTTTATACAATCTTTATTTTCATTCTTATCTACATGATGTAAAATATCTTTATTGTTAATGTCTCTATTTATATTATCTATATTTTTAATATCTTCTGCTCTTAACCCAATTATATATTCACCTATATCTAAATCATTAAACTCTATTGGTTTAATAAATTTAATAGAATCATTTAGTAACATATAATCTTCCTTTATAGATAAATTAAATAAATTCATTTGAGGCCTTCCAATAAATGTGGCTACAAAAACATTACTAGGATTTTTATAAATTTCTAAAGGAGTTCCTATTTGCTGAATTTCTCCTTCATTTAATATAACTATTTTATCTGCCATTGTTAAAGCTTCTACTTGATCATGTGTAACATATATAGTAGTTGCATTTAATTCCTTATGTAAATTTGTTATTTCATTAGAAGTTGATGTTCTAAGCTTTGCATCTAAATTAGACAATGGTTCATCCATTAAAAATACCTTAGGATTCCTTACCATTGCTCTAGCAAGAGCTATTCTCTGTCTTTGTCCTCCAGATAAATTTTTAGGCTTTGATTTTAGACAATCTTCAAGATGTAATATCTTAGCTGCCCACATTACCTTTTCATTTATTTCACTCTTCCTTACTTTTCTTATCTTCATTCCAAAAGCAATATTTTCATATGCTGTTAAATGAGGATATAAAGCATAGTTTTGAAATACCATTGAAACATTTCTGTCTTTTGGTTCTATGTTATTAATTATTTTATTATCTATTTTTATATTTCCTTCAGTAATGTCCTCAAATCCACAAATTAAATCTAATAGAGTTGATTTACCACTACCACTAGGCCCAACGATAACTACAAACTCACCTTTTTCTATTGTGAAATTTATATCTTTAATTGCATATTTACCACTATTTTTATATTTCTTTGATAAATCATTAAATTTTATATAGCTAATATAAATCACCTCCACAGTAGGCTTACATAAAACACATAAAAAACCTATATAATTCTAACTTTTAATTCTGATTTTGTCAAACTTATAACAATATCATTTTAATAGTAATATTATACAATTAAACTTCCTTATAAAGCTACAAATATAAACTTTTAGGGTATATTAATTTTAAATCTATAGTTACAAAATTGAATCAGAAAATTAAAGTTATATAAGACTTTTTATATCTCATTAAAGGACTACATATATAAACTTTTACTACTTAAAATCACTACCATATCCTATACATAAAATTTATTAAATCTTGTATAATGTCATTCTTTGTTGACATGAGAATTTTCCAAATCTATAATTAATACTATAGTTAAACGTTATATATAACATGCACAAATGAAAGGAGTGCTTTAATTGGAAAATAATACAGAACAAAAGAAGGTTATTTTTAGTGGAATCCAACCTTCTGGACAATTAACTTTAGGAAATTATTTAGGAGCAATAAAAAATTGGGTTGCCCTTCAAGATGAATTTGATTGTTATTTTTGTGTAGTTGATTTACATGCAATAACTGTTAGACAAGAACCTAAGGATTTAAGACAAAGAACTCTTGAAGTCCTTGCAATATATATAGCTGCAGGTATAGTTCCTGAAAAGAATACTTTATTTATTCAATCACATGTTCCTGCTCATAGCGAATGTGCATGGCTTTTAACATGTAACACTTATATGGGTGAACTTAGCAGAATGACTCAATATAAGGATAAATCACAAAGATACGGTGATTCAATAGGGGCAGGCCTATTTACTTATCCAGTTTTAATGGCTGCTGATATTCTTTTATATAATGCAGATTTAGTGCCTGTTGGCCAAGACCAAAAACAACACCTAGAAATAGCTAGAGATATTGCTAACAGATTTAACAATACTTATAGCCCAACATTTAAAATTCCAGATCCTTATATTCCAAAGGTTGGAGCTAAGGTTATGAGTTTACAAGATCCAACTAAAAAGATGTCTAAATCAGATGACAATCCAAATGCTTACATCTTAATAATGGATCCACCTGAAGTAATAAGAAAGAAAGTTTCCAGAGCTGTTACTGATAGCCTAGGAGTTATAAATTATTCCGATGAACAACCAGGCGTTAAAAACTTACTTGATCTTCTAATAGCAATTAATGGTTCAACAGCAGAAGAACTTGTAGCTTACTATAAAGATAAAGGCTATGCTGATTTAAAGAAAGATGTTGCTGATGCTATAGTTAGCGAATTGGAACCAATTCAAAATAAGGTTAAAGAAATCCTTAAAGACAAAAAAGCATTAGAAGATATCTACAAACTAGGTGCTGAAAAAGCAAACTATATTTCAATGAAAACACTTAGAAAAATGCAAAAGAAGATTGGGTTTATTCCTAGAGGATAATTAAAAAAGTTGGATGAGTTAATTTCATCCAACTTTTTATATACCCATATTAATTATTTTTTCCAATCTCTATTTGTTAAATATTGAATAAACGGTTCTCTAAGCTCTTCTCTTTTTAAAGCAAACTCAACAGTAGCTTGTAAGAAACCAAGCTTATCTCCTACGTCATATCTTCTTCCTTCAAAATTGTAAGCATACATAGCTTCATTTTCAATTAAAGTTTGCAATGCATCTGTAAGTTGGATTTCTCCCCCTTTACCTGGCTTTGTATTTTGTAATATATCAAATATTTGAGGAGTTATTATATACCTTCCTAAAATAGCAACATTGCTTGGTGCCTCATCTATAGCTGGCTTTTCAACTAATTTTTTTACTTTATAAACTCTATCTTCAATATGAATTCCATCTACTATACCATACTTACTTACATCTTCATGAGTTACAGTTTGAACTCCTAAAATAGATGTCTTGTATTCTTTATAACAATCCATTAATTGCTTTAAACAAGGAACTTCTGAATCTACTACATCATCACCTAATAATACTGCAAATGGCTCATTGCCAACGAAGGCTCTTGCGCATAATATTGCATGTCCTAATCCCTTAGGTTCTTTTTGTCTTATGTAGTGAATATCAACCATATCTGATATCCCTCTTACAAGTTCTAAAAGATCCTCTTTATGATTTTTCTCTAGTTCCATTTCTAGTTCTATTGATTTATCAAAGTGGTCTTCAATACATTTTTTATTTCTTCCAGTTATTATTAAAATTTCTTCAATTCCTGAAGCTACAGCTTCTTCAATAATGTATTGTATAGTTGGTTTATCAACTATTGGAAGCATTTCCTTAGGTTGAGCCTTTGTAGCTGGTAAAAACCTAGTTCCAAGCCCAGCTGCTGGTATAATAGCTTTTCTTACTTTCATATTTATCCCTCTCATTCACATATCTTTACATAATATTTATAATTAATTTTAGCATATTAATAAAAATAGTTCAATTTATAGCTTATATAAATTGAACTATTTTACAATTTTAATTAAATTTGCCAATATATATCTTTTATATATTAAATATTATTTTTTAATATATCTTTTAGGATACTAACTTCTAATTTAACATTTTTAAGGTATAAAAATAATTGCCTATCTAATACTTTTTATAAAATCTATAAATTTATTATGATCAATTGCAAAGTTACCAGAAACCTTACTGTTTTCTTTTAAACTTCTTGTAACAACAGCTCCAAGGCTAACACTTGAATTACTTCCAATTATAAGTCCATTTGAAACAGTTGCTCCTAATCCAAACCAACAATCATCTCCTATTACAGTTCTTCCACCTATAGTTGTCTTAGATGTAATAAAACATCTCTTGCCTACTTTTACAGCATGAGATATCTGAACAAGATTATCTATTCTACTATATTCACCAATTATAGTATTATCCCAAGGATAAATTGCCTTATCTATGCAAGAAGAATATTGAATTTCAGCATTTTCTTCAATTATTACCCCACCAATATGAGCAACTCCCATTGTTTTATTATTATATCTCTTGAATTCGTAACCTTCTCCACCAATTACAGTATTGGCCCGAATTATGCAGTTATCCTTAATTGTAGTATTTTCACGAATAATTACATGTTCTTCAATTACAACATTATTTCCTATTTTAACATTTTTATTACTTATAATTGCATCTTTAGAAATACTACAGTTTTCACCTATTTCAGTTTCAAAATCTTCTCTTTTATAACCTTTATTTTCAATTAACTTATTATGTAAATTGAAGAAATCTATTCTTGGAACTTCTGAAATTATAACCCCAATACTTTCTGGAATCTTACTTGCCATTTCTTTTGTAGTAATAACACATGAAATACTCTTACTTAATTGACTTAAAAATTTCTCACTTTCAATGAAAGATAATAATTTTTCATTCGCTTCAGAAATATTTAACCCTAAAGATGAAAAATAACCATCTCGAAAAAGTTTAAAGTGGCTATTTAAAGTTAGAATTTCGCTTAATAACATATTGTATCCTCCACTAATTCTTTATTTTAATAACTTTTTATATAATTCTAATAGCTTCTTTTCTTCTCTATCCCATGAAAAATTATTAATAAAGTTTTCTTTATTCTCTTTACCTATATCTTCTATCCTACTTCTATCTTCATAAAAATATTTGATTCCCTCTTTAATGCTATTAATATCTAAAGGATCTACATACTTTCCTATATTTCCAAAGAACTTTTTCCAAAATTCAAAATTAGATAATACTAATGGTTTTTCACAAGCCATATATTCAAGTACTTTTATTGGAATACTTTCTTTATAATTTTCAGTAGGATATAATGTGCACATTCCTAAATCTGCTGCTTTTATATATGAATAAACATCTTTTACAGGTAATGCTCCAAAATACTTACAATATTTATATCCTTCTAAATTCATACATTCTTGCTTTAATTCTTCACTTTCAAAAGAACCTAATATCCAAAGTTCAACTTTCCCTTCGAATAGTTCTGTTACTTGTATAAGTTCTTCAATTCCCCTAATCTTAGTAATTGAACCAACATAAATTATAACAAATTTATCATCTTCTCTTTTTATTGGTTTTGCATTTTCTATTACATCTCTAATAGCAAAATTCTTTACTGAAATACTATTTTTATTATCAAACTTAGCTGCTAATTCATCAGTTGCTGATATAATTGCATCAAAATTTTTGCTTCTATTTTTCTCGTAAAAATTATATCCTCTAGAAACTATTTTTCTTACCCACATAGGTCCTAAATAGCTTTTAGCTAAAATTTGCTTTGGAACATCTTCATGAACATCATAAATTACTTTCTTTCCTTTTTTCTTTAATGCCATTCCTAATTTTATTAGTTCTGGATCATGAAAATGATATAAATCTGCATCTAATTCAATAGCTTTATCTAAGGCTACTCTACTCTTTTTAAATAGTCTATGTAATCTACCATTATTACTATTATCTAAAGCCTTTATATTAGTTCCGTATATTTTTTTATCATTATCTGAATTTATTATCAAAGAAACGTCATACCCTGCTTTACTTAAACTCTGACACTCCTTTAAAAGTATTCTACTATCATTTTCTTTATGTGCAGTAGAAATATGACAAATTTTATTTTTCATTACTTATCTCCTCAAAAATAAATTTAATGTTTATCTTGAAATTTCTTTATTTTTTTCCTCTATTCTTTTGCTCTTAAAAATATAAAAATTAAATACACCTAGTATAAATCCAATCCCATAAGATAAATGTAATATTGGGAAAGTAACAAATAGATATGGGAAGTGTTTAAAGCTTTTCTTCTTAGACATTTTAACACTAAATAAACAATCTAAAATTAAATACAAAAGAATAGTAGCAAAATAACCTATTCTAATTAATTTAGAAAAAATACTAGCAACTCCACCAAACAATAAAAATAACACAAACATAAGTGGTATTAAATGTCTAATTGAAGCTGGCTTTTTATGTTTTTGTATTACTCTAACCTTCCAAAACCCATATTGATAATATTGTCTCCATAATTTTTTAAAATCACCTCTACTATAATAAGTTGATTTAATCTTTGGAGTCAATAAAATCTTCTTCCCAGTCTTTTGAACTCTAAAGTTTAATTCATCATCTTGATTTCTTACTAACTCTTCATCAAAAGCTCCAATACCAAGAACAAACTCTCTATCGTAAGCTCCAAAGCCTACGGTATCAACATAACTTTCTTTATCTGCATATCTAAACAATGCATTTCCTACTCCAAAAGGACAACTCATTGCTTCTGCAATAGCTTCACCTTTTATACTATCATTAATAGTTGTTATAACTCCTCCAGCACAACCAACTTCTTTATTTTCTAGTGCTAAAACATTTTCTTTAACAAAATCCTTATCTGCATATGCATGTGCTCCAAATATTATTACAATATCAGATTTACTTTCCTTTATTCCAAGGTTCATCCCTGAAGGAGCTGAAAGCTTTTTATTATCTAAAATCCTAACAGAAGGATTCTCCTTTATTATTTCATTAATAATAGCTCTTGTATTATCTGTTGACATTCCATCAGCTATTAATATCTCAATTAATTCTTTAGGATAACTTTGATTTAATAAAGAATCTACGCATTTCTTTATATAATTTTCCTCATTCCTACATGGGATAACAATTGATACCGTCTTTTTCACAATTACAACTCCTATCAAACTTATTAGCTCTATAAACTATATTAATATTGCATCCATAAGATTATTTAACAATTAAATTATAAACATTTTCTAATTCTTTAACTATTACTTTTCTACTAAATCTATTTTTAATATATTCAGAAATTTCATTTCCATTAAATTTAGAATTATTGTTTATAATCTTTTCCATAGCATCATAAAGTTCATTTAATTTTCCAACATTAATCATATAACCAAGATTTTCATTAAAGAAATCTTCTGGTCCACCACACTTAGTTGCTATAATAGGTACCCCGCATGCTAATGCTTCTATATACACAACACCAAAAGTTTCATACATACTTGGCAATACAAAACAATCAGAATTTCCCATTACAGCTGGCAAATCTTCTCTTAAAACTTCTCCTAATAAATGAACATCTTCATTTAAATTATACTTGTCAATTAATTGTTGTATATTTGTTCTTTCTGGACCGTCTCCACCAATATATAGTTCTATATCATTATACTTTTCTTTAAGTTTATTAAAACCTTCAATAACAAGATCTATTCTTTTATTTTTCTTTAAATATGCTACTGTTACAAATCTAAATTTTTTTCTTTTATGCTCTTTATCAACTTTAAATCCATCTGTATTAACAATATTAGGTACAACTACTATATCATTATTAGTATAATTTTTCATTGAAGATTTAAGTTTTTCACCTACGCTTATTAATTTATCTGCATTATTATAAGCTACAGTTAAAACTTGTTTATTATAATCATTTAAAGAATTATTTAATATTGTAGATGAATGTTCTGTTATAACATATGGAATGGAATATTTATCTTTAATAACTTTCGCTGCTAAACCTCCATATAAACCACAATGAACATGTATTACATCTGGTTTACCATACATTTTTACGTACTTTTCATATAAACTTAGTGTTTGCTTTACCCATAAGTTTACACCAAGAAAATTTCTCATCATCAATATATTCCAGCCATGTAATCTTACAGTATTTACACCTTCTTCATCATTAAATGTAATTTGAAAATGATTTTGTTTAAAATTTCTATAATTAATATTAGTCATTCTTCTTGTCTCACTATAAATTACACCTACTTTATGCCCTCCATCTTTTAAGGCAAGAGCTTGCTCTTTAAAAAATATACTTCTTAAAGGCTCTTCTTTAGTAGGATATCCAGAAGGTAATATCAAAATATGCATAAAAATCTCCTTAAAATTAATAAATATAATTTATTAATAATTATAACATATAGATAAGCTAAAACAATAAAGGAAATCTACAAATTTCTTAATAAATAGTTCTCTTATAAATAGATATCTATAAAATACCATGCACTTTTAATTGAATATTTTGTCGTATTATGATAATATAGAGCATAAGTATTTAACGTTTATTCAAAAAAATCGTTATTTACTTATTAATTTATTAACTTTTGTTATATTTTATGAAATTATTAATTAAAGCATATATTAAATTTAAACGGAGGAAATTAAATAATGAAAAAAAGTACAAAAGATTCAATTGTTGTTGGTTTTGCTCTATTCTCGATGTTTTTCGGAGCAGGTAACTTAATTTTCCCTGCTTTCCTTGGAAATAAAATAGGAACTGAGTTCATTCTTGGAATTATTGGTTTTATATTCACAGGAGTAGGTTTACCTCTTTTAGCAATATTAGCGTGTTCTAAAGGAGATGGAACATTTAAGACTCTTTCAAGTAGGATAGGAGTTAAATTTTCAGTAATTTTTACAGCTATACTTTTTATAGCAATTGGTCCAATGCTTGCTATTCCTAGAACAGCAGCTACAACATTTGAGCTTACAATAAACCCATTTTTCCCTAATATATCGCCATTTATAGCTATGGCAGTATATTTTATTATTAATTTATTTTTTGTTTTAAGTAGTACATCAATAATAGATGCAATCGGTAAATATTTAACACCAACATTATTGATACTTCTTGTATTCCTTATTATAAAAGGATTTATAAATCCTATAGGCTCTGTGGTAGAAACTAATGCTATAAATGTATTTTCATCCTCATTATTAGAAGGATATCAAACTATGGATGCTATAGCAGCACTTTTATTTGCTGGGATTGTAACTACTTCTTTAAAAGACAAAGGATATAACTCAAAAGAAATGCCAAGTATGATTTTAAAATCAAGTACTGTTGCTGTTGTAGGCCTTGCTTTTATATATGGAGGTTTAACATACATAGGTGCGCAAACAGTTAACCTAGCACCAGCTGATATCGGAAAAACAGGACTTTTAATATTAATATCCAAAAGTATTTTAGGTAATATTGGTCCTGTAATAATTGGACTTGCTATGGGACTTGCTTGCTTAACAACTTCTATTGGTTTATTAACTGCAGGAGCTAATTTCTTCGAAAAAATATCAAACGGAAAATTACCATTTAAGGTCAATGCAGTAGTTTTATCTATTATTAGTTTAGGTCTTGCTACTTTAGGTGTTGATAATATAGTAGTTTTATCTGTACCAATTCTTAATATTTTATATCCAGTTTCAATTACATTAATTGCAACTACTCTTTTATCTAAGGTATTAACAAATCTAAATGCTATAAGAGTTGGAGTTTATACTTCATTAGTATTTGGAATTTTATTTGCAATACCAGGAATAAACTTAAATTTTATTCCTCTAGCAAGTGTAGGATTTGGTTGGGTTATCCCAACAGTAATTTCAATTATAATAGGATATATTATATTTAATCCTAAGGAAAGTGAAGTTCCTCAACTTGATTAGTAAGTTAAAGTAAACTATGTAACTAAAGATTATATTATATAATTTAAAACATTTCTAAATAATAATTAAAATATAAAAAATAGCTGTATTATTAATATTAATACAGCTATTTTTTATATTTAATCTACCATGTGTTTATTTTTCTTTTATTAAACTAATTTTTCTTCTATTAAACTAACCTATACTACATTCTTAATATAAGCCTTATATTTTTTTATAATAAAAATTTTCATAAATTTGCTCTTTTATTACTTTAAAAATAATACTTGTCTTTTTTTATCTTTTGAAATTTCTTTAATGACAAGTTAACAAAAAATGATATCATTATTGTTATTATTAATATAATAAAGAACAAATGTGACTCACTCATTGTATAATTAAAATAAAATTTATTAATTAAATTACTCAATATAGGAGCTAATATAATCCCTGGAAAAGTTATTAACATAAACTTAGCAATTTTTCTAGGAAGATCAAAAATTATACCTTCATTCATATTTTCTACTAACATTTTATTAGTTAGTTTTTTAGCTATAATTATTATCACTATTCCTGTAATTATAAAAAATATTGATATGCATGCAATTTGTAAATTACTTATTTCATTTATAGTAGAATATCCACCTAAATATTCCATTATTCTATTATATATGTATCTAAGTCCCCTCTCACCATCGTACAAATAAATATATCGACTTACTTCAAAATTAATTAATACAGAAAACATATATATGATAATAAATATTAATGATCCAAATAAATAGTATATATTAGAAAAAATAGAATCTAACAAAGCTAATCCGCCTATAGTAATTGTAGATATACTAACTATTCTAATTAAATCAATTATTATAACTTCTTTAAAATTCCCTATATAATTTATTATTTCAGTATTTTGAAAAGCTTCTTGTCCAACTATAATTAAATAACTTAATAAATAAAAAAGAGCCGACATAACTACTATTATAAATTCTCTACTTCTTATATCAATTCTTGAAAAAGGACCAGATAATAAAGTTGACCACTTTTTTCGTTTAAAAATACCTACTGATATTACATATACTATTATTAAATATAATATTAATATCACAACACCATTAAAAGGCAAAATAAATAATTTGTGATACTTGCCATATAGCATATCCCTTATTTCCCAATCAAAATATTGACTTAGACTAATTTTATTAAATAAAGTTACTCCTATATAAGCTATCATTAATGGAAGTATTATTTTGTTATCTCCTTGATAAAATAAACTTTTATTCAAATATTTCTTCATAATCACACTTCCCTTCTAGCCTATGTATAAATACTTCTTCAAGACTTAAATTTATTTCCTCCATAAACAATGGTTTAAACTTATTCAATCTTTCTTTAAAACCATCATCATATCTTTCAGTTATAATAGTAAATACTCTTCCAACTTGAGAAATGCTAAATATACCATCTATATTTAAATCCTCTTCATATACTGGCATATCAAATGCAACTTGTATCTTTTTAATATTGCGTTTTATATTTTCTAAAGAATTATGATATTCTATTTTCCCATCATTAAGTATAAGTATTTCGTCACATATTCTTTCAAGTTCTCCTAAATTATGTGAACTTATTATAACTGACTTTTCCTTAGTATATACTTCATTCATTATTATTTTTAGAACTTTTTCCTTTAATATTGGATCCAATCCTGATGTAGGTTCATCTAATACTAACAATTCACAATTTAATGAAAAGGCAATCATTAAATTCACCCTCATTTTCATTCCTTTTGATAATTGTAAAAACCTTTTATTTAGAGGAATTTTAAAAATTTTATTAATCTTATAAAACTTATCTTCATCAAAATTAGGATATATACTTTTGTAGTAATTCAATATTTCTTTTAATGTTATTAAATAAAAACTACTATGCTCATCAGGAACAAAGGCTATTTTTCTCTTCACTTCTGGATTATCATAAATTTCTTCTCCATCAAAGAGCACATCACCAGATGTACCTTTATAAATACCAACCAGCCCTCTAATTAGAGAAGTCTTTCCTACTCCACTTGGCCCAATAATACCTAATATCTTTCCTCTCTCTAAAGAAAAACTTATATTATCTAATATCTTACTATCTCCATACTTTAAGGAATAGTTCTTTAATTCTATCATTCTATATTCCTCCTCTTATTTCCTTAAAACCTTCATCTAATAATAAAATTAAATCATTTTCCTCAAGTCCTAAATAATTTGCTTCTAATATTAATCTTTTAAAATCTAAAATTAATTTACTTACCTTTTCCTCTGACACTACTTTTCTGTAATCACCAGATACAAAAGTTCCCTTCCCTTTTATAGTTTCTACAACATTTTGTTTTTCAAGCTCTATATAAGCCTTACTTACTGTATTAGGATTTATAGTTAAAATAATAGCCAACTCTCTTACAGAAGGTAATTTATCGCCAGCTTTTATTACATTTTTCAATATTAGTTCCTTAATCCCAATTATAATTTGTTCATAAATAGGTGTACTACTTCTTGAGTCAATTATTACCATAAGCTCACCTCTTCTAAAAGATTATTTATACATTATGTCGTAGTAATCAACAACATATCCTTCCCCTTCATCAACTACTACTAAATATATTTCCACTGGAGTTTCTTCAATATCCTCAACTTTAGTTTCTTTCATATAATTAACTTTATCTACAGTTCCATCTTCTTTTACATAATTTTTATCTATATTAAAATTGTATGAAGCTAATGCATCTAACTTATACACTCTAATTTCACTTGGACTTTTATAATTCCTCATTTCTTTAAAAGAATCTTCATAATTCATTTTTAAATTTTTTAAATCATCTAAATTTACTTCTTCTAACTCATAGCTATGAACTACAGGTACTTGTTCATTTATATACCTGTTGTTTATATTACCTTCTCCTAAATATAATCTATATCTTTTAGATAAACTTTCTAAAAATTCATTTGGAGTTACTTGATAGTAAACATTTTTTGATTTTACTTCTTCATAACTATTAATATAACCAATAAACTTTACTATTGCTTCCTCTGGAGTATTGTATATTTCTTGCTTTTCATATACATTTGTTCTGTTGCCTAACGATGTAACTATAAGAAAAATAATTATAATACCACTAAAGGCTAAAAGTGTAGATTTCTTCATATAAAATCCCCCTATTTTTCAAACTTTATCCTATATTGTAAAGCTATTTTTCAATTATTATTTAAAATTGACTACAATTTATTTTTCATACGAAACTTTACACTATCTTTTGATCAATAAATCATATTGTAGTTACTTTATTTATATATAAAGTAACTACTAAATTTGCTAAAATAAAAAAATACTAAGTGTATTACTTAACATAGTACACTTAGTATTATATGGAATATATTTTATTTTAACAATTAATATTTTCTTAATATGTGAATATTAATCTTAAAGTTTTCTTAAGTCTGTTTATTAAATATTCATTAAACTAATTTACATTTAGTAAATCATTCAAAATTCAAAATCTACTTAATACTTAACAATTTATTTGGTAATATCTAGTTTATTATCATTTTTATCTATTAATAAAATCATTGCAAATAGTAACCATAATATATAGGTATTTGTAACTACTCCTTTATGGTTAAGTTGTATTCCTGTAGTCACACCTATAAATATGAAAAGAATCAAAGAAACAAATATTCCTCTACTTTCACTATAATTACTAATGGATTTTCTTATCTGAATTATAAAGATTCCTAATATGGCAATCAATGCAAATATTCCAAGTTCAACTCCAACATTTAAGAATAAATTATGTGCATGCTCCATTGTATATAATGGAGTAACCATATTCTTTCTAACCTCATAATCTATACTCATATATGCATCATCTGCATTTAATCTATAACTTTCATTAAAATTACCATATCCAACGCCAAAAACATTATCTAGCATTATATCTTTACTTGCTATTATTGATAAAACTCTAGCTGTATTAGATGTGTTTTGTAAGAAATGGCTTGAACTATCTCCTCTACCCATTATCTTAGGTAATACAAAAGGAGACATCAATCCACCAGCTATAACAATTGCCATAAATACATATCTATATTTTTTACTAAATAAGATTAAAACAACTACTAAGCCTAAAGATAACCATGCACCTCTAGAAAATGTTATAAAAGTACTTCCCATTTGCAATATAGCAGATACTATAAGAAAAATATTTTCTTTAATAGTATTTTTCTTATATAAAATTTCATTTAAAAGTAAAGGAAATACCATTAAAACTACATTAACAAATATATTAACATTATGATATCCAAAAGTTATCATTTCTCTAGAAGATTTTATTGCATCAATGCTAAGTCCGATGCCTAAAAGTTGCACTAAACCATATAAACAACTAAAATTTACTGAGATAATTAAAGAATAAACTATTCTTTTGATATCACCCTTATTAAAAACTGCTAAAGCTAATGCTGCTAATAATACAGGTACTAATATTGATGTAGTTGTCAACTCTAAAGATAATATAAAATTAGTTGAAAACATACAGCTTATATAACTTGAAAAACATAATAATATTATAAAGTAAAATAATTTTTTATTTCTTTCAAATAATTCTACTATTTTTAATTTTATTTGTTTGTAATTGCATATAAACAAATATAGAATTATAATACTTTCAAAATTTAGCTTTATTATAAATAAATCTAAATATAAAAGTTTTCTAGCCGTTACTAAGATTGGCATAGACATAATAAATAAATACATACACCTTTTAATATTTTTCTTTGCATTAAAAAGAATATATAATGTTATAATTAATGATAATGTGAAAGTAAACCCATCTTTAATTCCAGCTACCTTTACTGAGGCTAAGGCACAAACTACAACAAATATACTTATTAATAACCATTTAAAATATTGTTTCTTATCCTTCATAGTGCTACTCCTTATACTTACCTAATTCAACATCTTTATTTCTTTCATTATTATTAATAAAATTATTCATTTCAGTTTTAAGATTCACTATTCCATTTTTAATATCAACTTCACCTTTTATCATAGCAAAGATATTTTTCTTTACTATATCAGAGTTTCCTACTAAAACTTCTGTTGGATCTTTTAAGGAATGCTCATAACCTTTATTTTCATTCAATCCATCATACATGTCATTATGAAAATAATTATTACCAAAGCTTGCAAAATTATTATCATTTTCTACTAAGTAATTTGTTACATCTTCACTTAATAGCCATTCATAAACTTCTTTTACAGCAGCATTATGCTTTTCTTTCACTTTAGCATCTATATCAGACATATCCTCACTTTGATTATTAGCAATAACTAATGTTCTTGGATAAGTATAATAATATAACCTTCCATTATTTTCACTAGCAAAAGGTATGTTACTAAACCTAACATCGATTCCCTCTAGTCTATCTATAACACTATACTTTTGATAATAGTTAGTTATCATCATTGCTGATTTTTCATTTTTAAAATCATTAAACATATCTTCTGTTGTTCTAGTATCAAAATTTAAAGTTATAAGATTTTTATCATACATTTCTTTAAATTTTTCAATAACTAAAGCTAAGCCACTATAATCATATTCACCCGTTTTATAATTCCAAAATGTGGGATAAGTAGAATTTTCAGATGTTGATGCTGTGCCTATTATACTAAATATATCATGAATGTAATTTAAAGATAAATCTAGTGGTACTATATCAGGACAACTGCTCTTTATCTTTTCTAATATATATATAAGCTCATCTAACGTCTTAGGATTAAATTCCGGATCTATTCCAGCCTTAACTAGCAACTCATTATTATACATGATTTTCGGCATAGCTGAACCATATTTCACCCCGATTATTTCATCATTATATAGAAAAGTAGCATTATCCTTTACATTTGATAAATCGATATCTAGATTCTTTAGTGGTTGTATAAAGTCCTTTTCTAACAATGTCTTTCCCGAATACTCAAATATATCAATTTGATCATTATTAGCTAACTTAGTATATAATAAATTTGTATAATCATCATTAGTTAATATTAAATTAATATAAATTTTATCATTATTTTTGTTATATTTTTTTACAACTTCATCTATTCCATTTTTTATCTCATTATTTTTTAATAGTAATGTAACTACCTCTTTATTTGTATAATTTGCTCTAGCATCTATAATTTTATATCCCTTATACAATATAGCCGTTAAAACTAATATTAATAATAAAATTGAAAATTTTTTATTTTTTTCTATAAAATTTTTCATTATCTCACCTTTACATATACCTTAAACTATATAATATTTCTTAATTAAACAAAACTCCGCTTTTATGCGGAGCCTTTATTACTATTTCATATCTGAACTTGAAAAATTATTTAATGGGAAGTTTACAGGCATTCCTGTTTTTCTTGATTTATAAGCAGCTAAAATAATTGATAAAGGAACTATAGCATCTTCACCACTTATATATGGCTTTCTATTTTCATTTATAGCATCTACAACATCTCTAAATAATGGAGTGTGTCCTTTTCCATATACGCTATCTATTTGAACTTGTAAATCCTTCTTAGCAGCTTCTTCATCTTCGCCTTCAAATCTCCAAGTTTTAAGTTCATTCACAGCAAGGCCACCTATTACAACTGTTCCCTCTGTACCAAATACACTTAATGTTTCTTCTAAGTTCTTTGGATAAACAACTGCACTACCTTCTACAATTCCAATAGATCCATTTTTAAATCTAATAACTATGGCTCCAAAGTCTTCACCTTCTATAGGATTTCTAAAAGTATCACATTCTGCATATACTCTTTCAACCTCTGAGCCAATCATCCATTGTAATAAATCTATATTATGTATACATTGATTCATTAAAGTACCGCCATCTAAATCCCAAGTACCTCTCCATGGAGCTTGCTTATAATAATTGTCATCTCTTCTCCAAAGGACCCTAGCTGTACCATTCATTATTCTTCCTAGTTTTTTATCTTCTACAGCTTCTCTAAGCTTTTGTATTGGCTTATTAAATCTATTTTGATGAGCAACTGAAAGTTTAACATTATTTTTCTTTGCAACTTCAATCATTTCATTTGCATCATCTATTGACATTGCCATTGGTTTTTCAACTATTACGTGTTTACCTTTATTCATGCAATATATCGCAATTTCTGCATGATATCCACTTTCTGTTGCTATTGTAACAACATCAATATCTTCATTTTCAAGCATTACTTTATAGTCTTCATAAGCTCCAACTTTTAATGATGAATCATTCATCTTAGTTAAATATTCTTCCTTTTTAGCTTCTGCAAGATTAAGTTTTACATCACACGTTGCTACTAATTCTGCAACATCTTTATTTTCAACTAAACCTTCTACATGCTTATATGAAATTCTTCCACAACCTATAATTGCAAATTTTAGCTTTTTCATTTATTTAACCACCTTTATAAACATTTTATTATTGTTTTAAAAATTAAAGAAATATCAAAAATCAAATTACTTTTTTCAATATATTCTAAATTTAACTTAAGCTTATCTTTCATAATTACATTTATATAATATTCTTCTGGATTATCTACATTACCTAAAATATCATTTTCATCTTTATATCTTAAAGATGCTAAATCAGTTATACCAGGTCTAACCTCTAATACCCTTTTTTCTGACTCTGTATATAAATCAACATATTTAGGAACTTCTGGTCTTGGTCCAACTAAGCTCATATCACCCTTTAAAACATTAAATAATTGAGGAAGTTCATCTATTTTATATTTTCTTAAAAAGGCGCCTACTTTAGTAATTCTATTATCTTTTCCTACTGTTATTTGCTTTCCAAGCTTTTCTGCATCACTTACCATTGTTCTAAACTTATAAATATAAAATGGAACTCCATTTTTCCCTATTCTCTTTTGCATAAATAGAATATTTCCTTTAGAATCTATTTTTATAGCTATTGCTACTATTAATAGTATTGGTGATAAGATTATTATCCCTAACAAAGAAGCTAAAAAATCAAATATTCTTTTTATAATCTCATTAATCTTTTTCATTTTTTCTCCCTTTACAATTAATCTGATGTTTCATTATTAGTTATTGCAACTTCATTCACTTCACTGGGCTCTTTATAAGTTGGTACTATTTGCTTTAACTTTTCTTTTACTTTTTCTTCATCGTTTTCTTCTAATATATCTTTTAAATCAAATAACTTCTTTCTTAAATTATCAATACTATCAAAGGTTGGTCTTCCTATATATATCTTTTTATGATTTGTATTTAAGAGTCCTTCTTCGCTCATTAATAATTCTTCATATAGCTTTTCTCCAGGTCTTAATCCAGTAACCTTTATCTTTATATCCCTATGTGGCTCTAATCCAGATAGCTTTATTAAATCTATTGCTAAATCATAAATTTTAACTGGTTCACCCATATCTAAAATAAAGACTTCTCCACCTTTAGCAAACCCACCTGCTTGAAGTACAAGTTGTGCAGCTTCAGGTATAAGCATGAAATATCTTGTTATATTCTTATGAGTTACAGTAACTGGACCACCATTTTTTATTTGCTTTTTAAACAAAGGTATTACAGAACCATTACTTCCTAATACATTTCCAAATCTAACTGCAACAAATTCAGTATTACTAATTGTGTTATATGATTGTATTATCATTTCACATAATCTTTTTGTTGCTCCCATTATATTAGTAGGATTTACAGCTTTATCAGTAGAAATAAGAACAAACTTTTCAATCCCTTTTTCATGTGATATATCAACTAAATTTAATGTACCAAAAACATTGTTTTTAATTGCCTCTTTTGGGCTATCTTCCATAAGCGGAACATGCTTGTGAGCTGCTGCATGAAACACTACATTTATGTTGTACCTGTCAAATATTTCTCTTAACCTATCCTTATCTCTTACAGATCCAATTAATACTTTTATGTTTAAGTTTGGATAATCATGTCTTAATTCATTTTGAATGTCATAAACAGTATTTTCGTATATATCAAAAAGAACTAAAAGTTTTGGTCCAAACTGAGCTATTTGCCTACATAATTCTGATCCTATTGACCCCCCAGCACCTGTGACTAAAACTACTTTATTGTTTAAATAATCAGAAATCCCCTTGTTATCTAAGACAACAGGGTCTCTTCCAAGTAAATCCTCAAGTTCAACATCTTTTATCTTATTAACCGTTGCTTCTCCTGATATAATTTCATAAATACCTGGTATTATTTTTATTTTACAATTAGCTTTTTTACAAATATCTAAAATTTCTCTTTTATTTTCATTATCAATAGATGGAATAGCAATAATTATTGTATCTATTTCTCTTTCTTCTGCTAACCTTACTATATCCTTTCTTTTGCCTTCTACCTTTACACCACTTATTCTTTTGCCTTGCTTAAAATCTGCATCATCAATTAAAAGAATTGGATTTAGCTTAAGATTTCTTCTTGCAAGCATTTCATTAATAATCATTGTCCCCGCTGAACCAGCACCAATAATCATTACTCTTTGCTGATCCTTTGCATACTTATAAGGAACATATAATAATGTTCTTCTATAAACTCTATATAACACCCTATATCCAAGAACAAAAATACATGTAAGCATAGTACCAATAACACAAACATTTAATGGTATAGTAGCACCTATACTTCTAGTATACAATATAACTAAAGCTCCAGCTAAAATTCCTCCACCAGCACCTAGTAAAAATTCATCCGTTCCTGTTAGATGCCAAAGTGAGCTGTACATTTGAAATAAGGTGAAACACACTAAATATATTATTGTAACTACAACAACATCTTTTTGATATATAGTAGATATTTCAGTAAATCTTTCATAAAAAGTAATATTTATTGATAATAAATACGCCATATTTACCATAAAAATATCTATTATTACTAATATAAAAGTTCTAAGCTTATTCATATTTTTCTTCTCCCAACATTTATTTAAATAATTTCCAAACATCTCTTAACTTCTACAATTATACTACTAATAGCAATATATTGTCCATATTGCTAAACTTTCATTAACTTATTATTTATTTTTCCCTTTAAGCATTGACTTTATTATAGTAAAAATATCTTTTATAACGTTTTTGTACATAAACAATACAACGGATGTACTTAATATAGTAAATACCAATATTATAGTATTAAACTTATATATACTTGATATAGTAGCTAAAATATAAACAGAAATAACACTTACAAAAAACTTAGCATATTTAACTTCTACCTTGTATAATTTATTACCAAAATAACTTCTAGTTACAAAAAATACAACGTAAGCTAATCCTGTTGAAATAGCTGCACCTTTTGCTCCTAAATGAGGAACTAGAATTAAATTTCCTATTATATTTGCAATTGCAGATGCTACTGCTATGTAAATATGATATTTAGTCTTCTTCTTAAAATTAATTCCTAAAACAGTTGTTTCAGATATTGTGTACATAATTGGCATTAAAACTAAGAATGGGAATATAAATTGAGCTCCTTCATACTTTTTGCCTAGTATTATTATTAATAAATCCTTTGTAGCTATTAAACCTATGGCTATAATAAGCATAAAGAATGATACAATTTCATTAATATTACTAAAAAACTTTCTATCCTCAGGATTATTATGATATTTATCATAAGCAACTGGGACCCAAAAAGTAGTAAAAGCTCCCTGTACAGTATTTAATATAGAAATTATGTACATTGCTCCACCATATAGTCCAAGTTGGGTATAATCGCTAAAAAGTTGAATTGATATCCTATCGATAGATTGAAACACCCAAGTTATAGCCATTGAAAAAATAAATGGTGTTCCGTATTTAATTAATTCTTTAGTAGATGTTCTTACTTCAACACCTTTTCCCAAACTAAACCAATCTTTTCTTTCTATTAAAACTGCCATTATTACCATAACTAAATTTCCTAAAACAGTCGCTAAAACTAAAGTCATGTAGTTATTTCTAAACACATAAAATAATGATACAATAAAAATAATAAATGCTACTTTATTAATAACACCAAGCATTGAATATGACTTAGCCTTTTGCTTCATTCTAACATTAATCATTGCAAAATTACTTATTATGCTAACAAAGCTATGAAATGCAAATAAAAATACTAAGAAAAAAGAAGTTTCTTCAACCATATAATTTGAAACTTGTTTGTAAAATATTAAAAGTATTGCACCTAAACAAAAGTTTAATATTATTGGAACCTTTACAGCTCTTCTTAATAAAGCTCCTCTTTCATTTTCTTCATTTTCTTCATTAAAATATCTTATATATGCTTGATCTAAGCCCATAGTTAAAATAAGAACTATCAAGCTAGTATAAGTTATGAATATATCAGCTCTTCCTTTTTCATAAGGCTCAATCATCCTTGAAACAATTGGTGTCGAAACAAGGCCTAAAATCATAACTAAGCCATTTCCTATTGCAAATTCTATAAATTTTTTAAATAATCCACTCATTTATTCACCTATCAAATTATAATTCTTTCATTTTTATATAATTATAGCATATGATGTCTAATTAACAATAAAGAAACCTTATACTTTTCTTAAGATTTCTTTACATATATCGACTAAAATATGTATTTGTTATATAATTAACCATAATATATATTCCATTTTTTAGGAGGATTTAATATGAAAGTAATTGTATCCCATGATGTTGATAATTTAACTAGAAAGGAGCATAAGAAAGATTTAATAGTTATTAAAATGATTATTCGTGCATTTCTGGAATTGTTTCTCTTTAGAATAAATCTATCGACATTTCTTTCTAGACTAAATTGCATAATTAAAAATAATTTCACAAACATAGACAAGCTAGTTCAATTTGATGTAACATACAATACAAAGGCTACTTACTTTTTTGCTACTTCAAACGATAATACACTTGCTTATAAAGCTGAAGCAGCTAAAGAACATATCAAATATATACTAAATAATAACTTAAATGTTGGAATACATGGAATAGCCTATAATGACATCAAAGAAATGAAAAAAGAACATGATACTTTTAATTTACTTCATGATACTAAAGATATTGGAATTAGAATGCATTACTTAAGAAGAGATAAAGATACTTTTTCTTATATGAAGGATATAGGGTATACTTTTGATACAACAGAATATTCTAAGGAGTTAAAACAACCTTACATAACAGAAGAAGGGTTAATTGAAATTCCTTTTCATATAATGGATAGCTATTTATTTCAAGAAAATGGTCTTCAAAAATATAATTTAAAATATGCAATAGATTTTACAAAAAAGATAATAGATTCAAACTACGATAAAGATATTATTTTTAATATAAACTTACACCAAGAATATTTCTCAAATGGATGGAAAGATTGGAAAGATTGGTATATATGGCTTGTTACTTATTGCAATAGTAAAAAAATAGACTTTATTAGTTATCAGGAGGTAGTAAATGAACTTACAGATAAATCAGATAGATACAAAGAACATAGAGTTACTAGATAAATGGAATAAATTTGTTGATGAATCTCCAGAAGGAACATTTTATCATAAAAGCTATTGGCTACTTAACAATATAGGATCAAGCTTTAAAAGTGCTCAGCAATATAAACTATATTATTTATCCGATGCAAATAAAAATTGGGTAGCAGCATTTTATATTCCTACATCTAAGAAGCTTGGAATGAACTTTGTTGTTATGCCTCATATGACACCTTTTGGCGGCGTTATGATATCTCCTACAATTCACAAATTAACTATTTCTAAAAGAATCTCAAATATAAAAGAGATAAATGAGATATTTATAAACGAATTAAAAAAAGAAAAACTACTTTACTATAGTTTTTCACCAGAACATACAGACATACAACCATTTATATGGAATAAATATGTTACTTCAGTAAGATATACCTATAGAGTAAATTTAGTAGATGAAAAAACTCTTTGGAGCAATCTTCAAGAAAAAACCTCAGTAAATAAGGGTAATAAAAGCATCGTAACAGTTAGATGGGGTTTTAACGAGTATTTAGATACTTACTTTGAACTAAACGATAAAAGCTTTAGTAGTCAAAATATAAATAACTTTGATAATGATCTCACTAAAAAATTATTAATTGAATTAAATAAAAATAATAATTGTATTATAGGTATTATATTCGATGAAAATAACAAAGCAATTGGTGGATGCGTTTTAGCTTATGATAATAAAAGAGCTTATTATATAATGGGTGGAATCTCTAGAGAAAATAACTTCGGAATGTCTTATTTACTTTGGCAAGCTATTTTATATACTAAAAATACATTAAAGCTTCCTGTATTTGATTTTGAAGGATCTATGATACCATCAATTGAAAAATACTTTAGAAAATTTGGTGGAGAATTAACTCCTTATTACTCATTAAATAGCTTGTTACTTACTATTAAAAATCATATATAATAAATAACCTGCCTAAAATAATAAATTTTTAAAATACAAATTTGTTATTTTAGAAATTATATACTTTTTAATTAAATAAATAACACCCAATAAGAATAAAAATTCTTATTGGGTGTTATTTATTTTGGAATTCTCAAAAATAATCAGCTAATTAAATTTTTGAGAATTCCACTTTATTTTATAATATTTATACCTAAATTATATAGTACACTATCACTTATAATAGCTCTACTTCCTAAAACATATATGTTTTGTAAATTAGGTCTTACTGATGTCATAAGCTCCTTTACATCTGGCTCTGCTGAATTAAGATTTGATAATACAACAAATCCAGAATTCTTTCCAGCAAGCGCAGATACAGATAACGCATCAGGGAAGTCTAATCCAGATGCTATATACATATTACTAAGATCTAAACTAGATTTGAACTTATTAAAGATATTCTTATTTGTTTCGTATCTATTCTTACCACCAAGCCTTTCAACATTTGAAAGCTTACTAGCAACATTATCAGATACGGCACCACTTGAACCTATAACATAAGATTTACTTATATTTAAACCATTTAAATGATTTAACACCTCACTAGGAAGTTGATTCTTTTCTGTTAGTAATATAGGCATATTTCTTATTGCTGCAATTGATGATATTGATAATCCATCAGCAAAGTCTAATCCACTTACTACCGCAACCTCACCAGAACTATTTCCTACTTCTTTTGATATTTGAACTGAAGTTTCATATCTATTCTTTCCACCAAGTCTTTTGCTACTTATACCTTGTGATGAAAGTTCACTTTCAAATGATGAAGGTATAACGCCAGTTCCACCTACTAAAAATACATTCTTTACACCTTTAGATTTTAATAAATTTAAAAGATTAGGTTGATTCATTAAAGAAGTATTTTCAGCTAATACTATAGGTGCATTATACTTAGTAGCTAAAGGGGTTGCACACAAAGCATCTGGATAATCTAAACCTGGAGCTATAACAGCATATTCTGAACTACTCCATCCATTCCTAAATAATTCATAAGATGTTTCGTACCTGTTATTTCCATATATTCTATTGGCTACCAATGGATTGCTATTATATAAATAATCTAATGCTCCATCTAACATAGCATTTATAAGTTTTTCTTGATAGTCCCAATTTTTTAAATTACCAGCCTCGTTTACATTTGTTAAAAAACCACATTCTACTAAACTTGCTGGCATATTAGTTTCTCTAACTACATGGAAATCCTCCCATTTGGCTCCCCTGTTTACAGCACCAGTATAACTAATTAATTTACTTTGAATTTTTTCTGCTAAAGGCTTGTCTATATCTTTCTTATAAAATGTTTCTATTCCTGATGCACTTGTAGCTCCTGCAGAATTTATATGTATTGAAATAAAAATATCTGGATTTACATTATTAGCTCCCCTACTTCTATCTTCTAAAGATACATATACATCTGAGGTTCTACTCATTATTACCTTTATTCCATTTGCCTCAAGTTTTTCTTTAAGCCTAAGTCCATAATTTAAAACTATATCCTTTTCTACTATTCCATTACCTTGAGCACCAGGATCATATCCCCCATGACCAGGATCAATATAAACAACATATTGTGAATTTGCTCTTGATTCTAAATTATTTATAGATTTTACATTTGCACTTTCCATCGAAACATATACTTCTTTTATATAATACGTTTCACCCTTCTTTCCAATGATAAAGGTTGTACCTTCTTCTACCCCAGTTAACTTATTATTTTCTACGTTGACAATTTCTTCATTTTCAGAGTTCCATATTACTTCTTGATACTTCTCAGAATCAGTAAGATCGATTTCTTCACCAACGTAAACATACAAACCATCTTCAAATTTTACATTTGCTTCCCCATATTTAGAAACTATTTCCTTCAATTCTTGTTCCACCATTTTAGAACTATTTTCGTATGCATGTGCTTTTATGTCAAATAAAGGTAAAGCAAGATTGAAAATTAATGAAAATACTACTGTATACACTATAATTTGTAAACTTTTATGCTTTCCCAAGATCCCCATCCTTTCTTTTTTTAACTTTTTTACTTAAATTAAACTTTACATAATATAATTATATAATATCGAAATAAATACTTCAAGAAATCTGGGTTATAAAACCAGGTAAATGCTATGCAATTTTTGTAAATTTTGTAATATTATCTAATAATATGGTATAATTTATATTATTCACTAGATTGGAGTTTTGAAATGAAGAAAAATTTTTTAAAGACATTAATATTCTCACTATCATTTATATCTATTTCAAGTTTTGCTGTACAAGCATTTCCTATAAATTATGTAGCTGGGAAAAATAGATATGAAACCGCAGCATTGATTTCTGATAAATTAAATTACTCTAAAGCCATATTAGTCAATGGAATGTCTTTAGTTGATGGTTTATCAGCAAGTGGATTAAGTGGGACATTAGACGCACCAATATTACTTACCGAAGTAAATAACATTCCAGATTCTACATTAAAAAGAATTGAAAAAGTAAAAACTATATATTTAGTAGGTGGGGATGGTGTAATATCAAAAAAAATAGAAGATAAGTTAAAAAAACTTGAAAAAACAGTTATTAGATTAGGCGGTAAAGATAGATTTTTAACTTCTTATTCTGTTGCCAATGAAATTGAAAAAATTAAACCTATTGAGGAAATTTATTATGTAAATGGACTAATTGGAGAAGCTGATGCCATGAGCATTGCTCCTGTTGCAGCCAAAACAGGTAATCCAGTTATTTTAACTGATGGAAGAACTACTGATTATAAAAAAAATATTAAATCCTATTCAATTGGTGGCATAGGCGTACTAAATGAATCCTTTGATAAGTTTTCTGAAAGATTAAGTGGAAAAAATAGATTTGAAACTAATAAAAATGTTATAAATAAGTTTTTCCCTAATAAAACACATGTAAATTTAAGCAAATCCAATGAGCTTATAGATGCCTTAACAGCTTCTGCGTTAAAAGAACCAGTAGTACTTATAGATAATAATTCTGATAAATCAGTTATAGCTGGCTCTAAAAGCTTAACTGTTTTTGGAGATATTAATCAAATTGCTATAAATAGAGCCAAAGGGTATGTTTATTCTGATAAAGTTGTATTCTATTCTCAACATCAAGACGATGAAACATTATTTGCTGGAAGTGCTATAGTAGATGCCATTCAAGCAGTTGGAGCTGAAAATGTGTATGTTGTTCTTGTCAGCGATGGTGATGAAAGTGGAGTATTTACTGATCCTAGATACAGCAATCTTATCCTAGCAAAAAAAACCGCTTTAAGAAACAACGAATTTAGAGCTGCTACAACACAATTAGGAGTATTGAAAAAAAACTTAGTATTCTTAAATCAATCTGAAAAAAACTTAGATGCAAATCTAATTAAAAATGCTGTTTTAGATTTTGAAAGTAAATTTAGTAATGTTACCCATGTTACTCACAGCTATAAATACGATTTACATGAACAGCACTTAAAAACAGGTAACATAATATACGATTTATATAAATCAGGTCAAATAAAGGATTGTAGATTCTTTGGTAGAAAGGAATTAATCCCTACTAATAATAGTAAACTATTAATTGAGAGCATTTCAGATAATGAAACTGAAAAAAATAAAATTTTAAAAGCTTGCTTTGAATATAAACTTGATAATAGAGATATGATTAGAGAAGGTATTGGATATAAATCTGTTTCCTCTTTATTTGATGCCCTTACTTCTGATCCATTAAATACATCATATTTACATGAACCAGGCCTTTAAATCATAATTATTTATTACATTTTAATGCTTAAATTGAAAGGCATCATTGCTTTATGATAAAATATCTACTTGAAAGGAAGTGTAACCATGTCACAACTTGAAAATAATAAATCTAAAAAAAGAAAGAAAAAGAAGAAGAAAAAATCCTTAGGTTTTAAGATTTTTATAGGATTTTTATGTATACTACTTGCAATTGCAGTAGTTGGTGGTGGCTATGTAGTAGGTCTACTAAATAAAATGGATAATATTAAATTAAACAAAGATAATTTAGGAATTGTAGAAGATGAATTTAAAGAATATGATAATGTAAGTAAAATTAAAAACATAGCACTATTTGGTGTTGATGCTGTTGAAGGAGAAGCTGGTCGTTCCGATGCTATTATGGTCGCTACACTAGACCCTGCCCATAGCAAAGTAAAAATCACATCAATTATGAGAGATTCTTATGTTAATATAGATGGCTACGGGCAAGATAAAATAAATCATGCTTATGCATATGGTGGTCCAGAACTCGCAATTAAAACTCTTAATGAAAACTTTGGTTTAAACATAGAAAACTTTGTGACTGTTAACTTCTCATCTCTACCTACAATTATAAATATATTAGGTGGTATAGATGTAGAAATAACAAATGAAGAAATCCAATATATAAATAATTATATAAATGATTTAAACAGCAAAGATAAAACTAATTCTCCTCATATAACTTACGCAGGAGTGCAACATTTAGATGGTACTCAAGCCCTTGCATATTCTAGAATAAGATATACAAGTGGTGGAGATTATGAAAGAACTCAAAGACAAAGAACTGTCCTTGATGCTTTATTTAATAAGCTAACAAGCACATCAGTATCATCATATAACTCATTATTAAATGAAGTATTACCATATGTACAAACAAATTTATCTACTGGTGATATCCTTTCTCTTGGAACAAAGGTCCTTGGAATAGGAAATAATCTAGAGCAAGATAGATTCCCTAGAGATGGGTATGGTGAAGGAACTATGATTAATGGTGTTTACTACTTAACATTTGATCAAGAAACTGTTAAAAAGCAAATGAGAGATTATATATTTAATGATATAAAATAAAAAAATGGCTGATGCAAGGTATAATCAAATCTTGCATCAGCCATTTTTTTATTCAAATGATAATATTTCCTTAGCTGTTTCTTCTTTAATTTCATCAACTATATTATTAAATAACTTACTAGATTCCATCATAAATATTTGAACTGGGTCTACTTGTTTATAAGAACGTAAATTAACACCTTGTCTTACAACTTCTATTTCCTTTAAGTATTCTATCCAAAGTCTATCAACATGTTTTAATAATATATTTCTTTCCCTTATTCTAGCTTCTTCTTCAGATACATTTTTTTCATATTCTGAAATTCTTAACTTTATCTTTTCTAAAATTAAATAATTTATATCCTCCTTCGGATATGTAGAAAGCTCAGCTATATCCTCTTCCATTACCAAGTTCAATTCAATTAACTTATGTTTAAACTCTTCAATTTTATACTTTGAAGCTAATTCTATATTATTATTTTTATTAATAACATCTAGGATAATTTCTTCAATTTCCTCTTTAATATTATCTTTATCTAAAACTAAATTTCTTTGACTATAAATAACTTCTCTTTGAGTATTTAAAACATCATCATAAGAAACTATATCTTTTCTTGCTTTAAAATTATCTCCTTCAACTGCCATTTGAGCATTTTCAACAGCCTTATTTGCAGATTTAGAATCTATATAATCATTATCTTCAGTAAGCTTAGCTAATATATTTTTATACTTTTGAGAAATATAATTTTTTATCATATCATCTTCTAAAGATACATGAAAAATAGATTCTCCTGGATCACCTTGTCTTCCTGAACGGCCTCTTAATTGATTATCTACTCTTCTAGAATCGTGTCTTTCAGTTCCTATTATCTTAAGACCACCTAAAGCTTTCACTTCCTCTGTAAGCTTAATATCCGTTCCTCTACCTGCCATATTAGTAGCAATAGTTATAGCCCCCTTCTCCCCTGCTCTTTCAACTATTTTAGCTTCTTTTTCATGGTTTTTAGCATTTAAAACATTATGAGGTATTCCTTTTCTCTTAAGTATTGCAGAAATATCCTCTGATTTTTGAATACTTGCTGTACCAACTAAGATAGGTTGGCCCTTCATGTGAGTTTCTATAATATCGCTTATTACAGCATTATACTTAGACTTAATATTAGTATAAACTTTGTCTTCTTTATCAATTCTAGCTATTGGTCTATTAGTTGGAATTTCTATTACATCTAGAGAATAGATTTCCATAAACTCAGATTCTTCCGTTACAACAGTACCACTCATACCAGATAACTTATTATACAGTCTAAAAAGGTTTTGAAGGGTAATAGTAGCTAAAGTTTGAGCATCTGCTTGTATATCAACATCTTCTTTTGCTTCTATCGCTTGATGAAGTCCATCAGAAAATCTTCTACCATCCATTACTCTTCCAGTGAAGGTATCTACTATTAATATTTCTCCTTCATCATTTTCAATATAATCTACATCTCTAGTCATAGTATAATTTGCCTTTAAAGCTTGAACTATATTATGCCTTAACTTAATATTATCTTCATCAGCATAATTATCTATATTAAAATGTTTTTCAAGCTTATCTACTCCCTGATTTGTTAAAGTAACCGCTTTTTGCTTTTCATCTACTTCATAATCTTCATCTTTAGTCAGAGACTTTACAAAATTATCAACAGTTATATAAATATCTGTTGCTTCATCTCCTTCTCCAGAAATAATTAAAGGTGTTCTAGCTTCATCTATTAAAATAGAATCTATTTCATCTACAATAGCAAAGTTTAATCCTCTTTGAATTCTTTCTTGCCTATCAGTTACCATATTATCTTTAAGGTAATCAAAGCCAATTTCACTATTAATACCATAAACAATATCTCTATTATATATTTCTCTTCTTTCTTCTGGTGACATTTCATGAAGTATAGTTCCAGAGGTTATCCCTAAGAATGAATAAACTTGACTCATTTCATCACAATCTCTTTGTGCTAAATATTCATTAGTTGTAACTATATGAACTCCTTTTCCAGTTAGAGCATTTAAATAAGCAGGGCAAGTTGCTACTAAAGTTTTACCTTCACCAGTTTTCATTTCTGCAACTCTTCCTTGGTGAAGAACAACTCCACCTATTAATTGGACTCTATAGTGCTTCATTCCAAGAACTCTACTGGAGGCTTCTCTTACAACAGCAAAAGCTTCTGGTAATAAATCATCTAAAGTTTCTCCATTTTTATATCTTTCCTTAAATTCATCTGTTTTTAATCTAAGCTCATCATCTGTAAGCCTCTCTATACTTTCATCTAAAGCTTCTACCTTATCCACTATAGGATAAATTCTCTTAAGCTCCCTAGAACTATAATTATAAATTTTATTAAAATCATTAAAAAAGCCCATAACTTATATACCTCAACTCTTATTTTATACTCATTAGTTTTATTTTTATTTACTCAGTTAAATACTCTAAATTTCTTTCAACAACTTCCAAAATTACAACATCAGGCTGTTCCTTTTTTATTTGCGCTTCATTAAAAGGAATTCCCCAAACAAAAGCAGATTCTTCAAATTCCCTAGCTAAAAAAGGTGCCATATTCACCCAAAAAGAATCTCTATATGACAATAACTTTTTACCATTTTCATTACTAGTACCATACCTATTCATAAGCTTTCCCTTATCTTCTATAAGTTCAAGTTTGATGTCCTTTTTGTAATTGACATTATACTCAATATCTTTTAAGTCCCCTGACATATTAATCATATTGGCTAAGTCACCTGTAGAAATTTCATTAGCTTCTATATTTAAATTTTCAATATTTTCATATTCTCTTCCCATAGCCTTCATTATCTCAGTAAAACCTATGTAAGCTCCTTGCTTATTCCAATGAGTATCTAACTTATGATAAAGATCATAATTATCTTTATAGCTCATTAAAATATCTTTAGGATAAATTATATTTACGTCAGTATTTTCATTTAAATAATCTACTACTATATCAGCTTTTGATTTTTCTTTAAGCCTTACATATTCATCAGGCATATACTCTGGATAAATTTCTTCTTTATTGGACGCTATATATACATAAAATTCAATTCCTAAATCATCTAAAAACTTTTTCTTTGCTTCTAATGATTTTTTAAATTTACCTAGCATTTCCTCGCTATAATAATTTGTCCTTTGGAAATCTGCTAAAGTATCTCCATCATTTTTATTTTTGGAGTCATAAAAAAGCCAATTATCTTTACCTTTAATAACTGCATTTGAAGGAGAAATATCAAAAATATTATATTTAACCTTGCTATTTAAATTAGTTAAGAAATTTTTAAATGGTAACGTATCATTATAATACTCTTCATAAAGTTTAGGATAAGTGTCATAATTATCTATAGTCAATTCTGGTCTTTGAGATAAGGCCCTATTTTCATTATTCTTCTTATATTCTTTTGGAATAAATTTATATAATATAGTAGGAAGTATTATTAAAGATAAAAACCCTATTAATATTGCTTGTTTATTTCTTTTGTTAATCATCTTTTTAACTCCTCCTAAAACCTAAAGTATATAAATGGATTATAAGTTCCACTTACAATAGATACTATACATAAGAATAGTAAAATAATTAATATAAATACCTCATATACTTTTATCCCATCTCTTAAATAAATTTTTTTTGTTAAGCCTTTAAATAACATTTGAATTATACCACTAAATAAAATACCAATAATTACAATAAGAATAACTTCTTTATTCAAGTATAAATCTATATTATTTATTAAACTTCCTTGTCTATATACAAACAATGCCTTTATATATCTCAATGCCTCTCTAAAGCCATCAACTCTAAAGAATACCCAAGCTATCATAACAACAAATAAAGTATATATATGATTTAAAAGTTTAAACTTATTTTTATCAAGGATTTTTCCTAGGAACATCCTTTCAATAACAATGAAAAATCCATGAATCATTCCCCATAAAATAAAATTAAAGCTTGCACCATGCCATAATCCAGTAGCTAAAAATACAATAAATAAATTAACATAAGTTCTATACTTTCCTTTTCTATTTCCCCCTAAGGGTATGTACAAATATTCCTTAAACCAAGTGGATAAAGATATATGCCATCTTCTCCAAAATTCTTTTATAGACTTAGATATATATGGATAATTGAAATTCTCCATAAAAGTAAATCCAAAAATTTCTCCTAACCCAATAGCCATATCTGAATAGCCAGAAAAATCATAATAAATCTGCAAAGTATACGTTATTAAACCTAACCATGCTAAAGGAGTTCCAACACCATCAATAGGTAATTTAAATATGCTATCAGCTGTACTTGCCATAACATTTGAAATTAATACTTTTTTACTAAGTCCAAATATAAACCTCTTTATTCCATATGTAATTCTAGTTAAACTTTCGTCCCTATTTCTTAATTGAGCTTCTATGTCATAATACTTAACTATTGGCCCTGCAATTAACTGCGGGAAAAATGATATGTAAAGTGCTAAGTCAAATATGTTTTTTTGAACCTTAGTCCCACCTTCTACTCCCTTTCCTCTATATACATCTACAACATAAGACAAGGCTTGAAATGTATAAAAGGAAATTCCAATCGGAAGAATTATCTCCTTTAAGGCAATAATCTCACTATTAAAGAGCTTGTTTAAACTTTCTGTAAAGAAATTAAAGTATTTAAAATACCCTAAAATAGCTAAATTAATAAATACAGATAAAGCTAATATTAACTTTCTTTTAAGTAGATTTTCTTCTCTATCTACTAAAATGCCAAATATATAATTTATTATTATGGAAAGAACCATTAAAAGAATATATTTTGGCTCCCCAAAGCTGTAAAAGATTAAACTTGAAATAAGTAAAACTAAATTTTTATATTTTTTATCAATAAAATAATAAATTATTAAAACTGCAGGTAAAAAGACCCACAAAAACACCATAGAACTAAATACCATAAATCTACCTCCACTATTGATAAATTAAGTTTATCTTTCGTGAACATTTTTGTCAACATATTACAAAAAGAACCTATATAATAGACCATTCATAGTCAATTATTATAGGTTCCGTTCTGTATAGTACTTCCTCTAAATCTTTGGATGGGTCCTCTTTTAAATCAAATTCAATTAAATGATTTATATAAATTCCCACAGTTATATTGTACCATATTTACCAAAATAATTAAACACATTTTTGTAAAATTATTCTTTAACATATTTTTACTTTATAAGTATCAGAATCTTCTCCCTCAACTCCTTGAAACTCATCTTTTGGTATAACTATAACTTTAAATAAGCCACTATAACTTGGAACCTTAATACCGCCATCTAATAAAGAAAAATAATTCTTATAAAAAATCAAATCATCTCCTGTATAAATTTCTAACGGAATAGATTTTATATTTATATCTTCACTTGATGAATTTCTAAATAAAACTATTATGAAGAATCCTTCTTCTATTTCGCCTGAAGCAAAAACATCTAAAGCAATACTCCCTTCTTCAATTAAAGGTAAATTTTTTATAAATCTTTTTATTTCTCTATATCCAGACTTTTCTCTTACTTTATCTAAACCATCAAAATTTATTTTTACATAGTTGTATTTATTCAAGGAATTAGTATCTCCTAATTCAATATCACAATCATTTATATCAAAATTTTCTATAAAGTCATTTTTATCAAATTTAACTTCTATATATACAGCTTCAAAGGAGCTTATATTTTTTTCAAGAGATAAAATTTCTTCTTTTAACACCTTATCTCCAAGCCTTAATACTATTGGAAGATCCCTAAGAAAAATTTCCCTATCACTATTATTTGTAATATAAATGCCAACTTCATATTCATAATCATTTTCTACTAAATATACAGTATTTATGTGTAAGTGATTATCTATAAACGAATTATTTGCTACTACTTCCTTATATTCATCAATTAATAAATCATTATAAAAATCACTTCTATTCGACTCTTTAATTAGCTTAAAATCACTTTTATCTTTAGACATAGCTTTCTCCTTATCTTAAATTGGCATAGATTTTTTATCGAAGCTTTTTATTTTATTACCTAACTTTAATATATCCTCTCTTAACTCATCAATTGTTTTGTAATTATTTTTCTCAAGAGTCCTTACTACATATCCCTTATAAACATACTCAATATTCATAAATTCATTTATACTCATGTCATATAAAATTTCAACCTTTTTATTAATGTCTTTTTCTAAGTTGAACTTATATAATAAGTATATTTTATCTAAAACTTTTTGAAGCTCGTTAAAATCTTCAATGTTTTTATATATATTATTTTCTATAATATTATAAGTAAACTCAGCACTATTATAGAAATTATCTTCATATTTATCTTTAAAAATTTCTTTAATTAAAATTTTATTCTTTTTATTTTCACTATTATTTATTTCTTTAACCCTTTTATTTAAATCATATGATATTTCTTCTATATCTACTTTATTCCTTAAATTTAAAACTTCATTATAAGCTAAATTATATTCCTCACTATCTTCTATTTCACCTAAATATGTAATACTATTTATAAATTTATTTAATTCTTCCTTTAATAGATATTTAATATAATAATCATCCGAACTTTCATACTTAAGCTTTAAATTTTTTGATTCTAATATAAATCCAAGTGAATTAATCTTTGGATTATTATTATAAAGTCTTTTAGCTATAATATAATGTTCTCTTCCTTCTTGAAAATTACATTCTTTAATACAATCAATAAGTCTTTGTATAAGCATGTTTAGACTTAAATCTACATTGTTTTTTATATGTTTAATATCCTCTACTTTTAATATTAAGCTTTTTGAATTTTTATTTTTTTCTTCAATTACAGCTATATTATTCATTTTATCCCTCTTCTAAAAAATAAGGATAGAATAAAATATCCTATCCTTATCATCTATAATATTATACTATATTATTTTAAAGCATCTTTTACTTGAGTATAAGTAGTGTAAGTAACAATACCTGTTACTTTGCCAGTAGAATCTTTTACAGATGATTTTTCTATAAATTTAGAAATTAGAGAATCTAATTCTACTTCTGACTTACCAGTAACTGCCTTTAAAGCTTTTACTAACTCTGGTCTATCATAAGTAATAGCTCCATTAGCGTCAACTTTTATTATATTAACAGCACCTAGCTTATCAGCTATAGTACTTTCTACAGATCCTATAATAGTATTTACACTGCTTATAGTATCTAATTTTGCTCCATCATTCTTAGCAGCTAATATTTCTTGAGCATAATCTTTTCTTACTGCTTCAGACTTATCAAATAAAGCCTTATCATTGATAGAAATATATGAATTTAAAGCAGTAAACATAGTATCTACAGTAGTAGCTTTCTTCATTGAAACTCTTGCATTAACTGAATTTACTATACCTTGAACAGTATCTACAGTAGCATCTCCAAATTTTGCCTTATCTGCAAAGTACTCATCTTTATTTGCATCTGAAACATTCTTTAATCCTATTTCTTCTGCTTTTAATGCCTTTAATAAAGCATCTTTGTCATTTTCATCGTTAATTATATCTTTCATTTTATCTGCAAGCACTACTTTTTGAACATCTTGTGCTTTTGTCTTAAGATCAGCTACGCTAACTGCTTTTGTGATAGAAGCAAGATAATTTTCCATTATAGTTTCATTAATATCTGTGCTATAATTAAACTTATCTTTATCATTTACAACATCGCTTAAGTTCATTAATGCTGCACCTAAATCAGTTGGATCTGTAACTGATTTAACATCTAGAAGAGCTATATCTACTCTTAAAGATTTAAGTAAATCAGCTTTAGCTGTAACTTTATCAGCATCATCCTTATAATAATCTTCTACTAAAGTGATCTTATCTTCAATAGCAGTTCTTGTATTTTTTATTTCAGTTTTATTATCAGTTGCTGGAATCACATATTTTGTTTCATCTATTGTTTTATTATTACTAGAATAAACTAAATCTTGAATAGTTTCTATTTTAGTTCCTTTATCTTTAGCAGCAATAGCGTCTCTATAACCAGCAATCCAATCATAATTTACTTTTTCTAATCCTAATTCAACCATAGCATTATATACTTGCTTATCTGTTGCGTTTACTTTACCTTCTTCTTTTTTAGCAAGAAGTATTAGGTTATCAACGCTTATATTTCCTTCTAAGTCGCTATTTACTTTATCAATTATAGCCTGTACATCTGCTGCATTGTTAAGTGTCTTTCCAGTTAAAGCTGTTTTATACTTAACAGAAACTTTTGCATCTTCAACTGTATCAAATACAAATTCTTTTTTGCTATTATAGTCACCTAAAAGTCCAGTTATATATCCTTTTTCTTGTAATTCTACTAATGCACTTTCTAATTTAGCTAAATCTCCAGTACTAGTTCTAACTTCTTTTACTAAGCCAGCCTCAGTAAAGTCAAACTCTACTCCATTCACTGTCCAAACACCTTTTAAAGCCGTAGCTCCTAATACATTTTTAAATTCAAATGTAGCTTTTTTAGCTCCCTTTAATAAGTTCTTAGCTGAAACTTCATGAACATCACCATTATTGTCTATTACTTCAATAGTAGCACTCTTTAAGTTTTCAGTTAATCCTTCAAATTCTACTGTTACATTATATCTATTTATTTCAGTTATTTTAGTAACATCTAAGTCGTAAATTTTTATAGCTTCTACTCTATTTAATAAAGTTTTAGCCCAATCTTTGATGCCTTGGCTATCTGCAGTTAATAAATCATTAACTAATACCTTAGCAGCATCTACGTTTTCTTGAGTTTTATCTGTTTCTGCCTTCTTAACAGCGTCTACAGCTTTTTGTTGTAATCCTTGTTGAACTTTGTCAACAGCTGAACTATAAGAATTTCTCCAAACTGGTGCTAATTCTGCTGGAATAGCTTTTCTAGCAGCATTAATATTAGCTTGTGTTGGTTCCTTTTCAGCCTTCTTAATTAATTTTACTATGTTTGAGAATATTGGTTGTTGAACTGTGTCAACTTGCTTTGAAAATTCTCCTATAGCCCAATCTAAATTAGCTGGTAAAGCCTTTATAGCTTTTCTAGCTTCATTTATTGAAGCTTGTGTTTTTTCTGTAAGTGCCTTTTGTGTTGCTTGATAAGCAGCTTTATATAAAGCATCTACATTTGTATTTGTTGCAGCCATTGCTGGTGTTGCAACTACGCCTGTAGCCATCATAGCAGCCATAGCGCCTGTTAAAGTTTTTTGAACTTTTTTACTCATAGTGAGTTCCCCCTCCTAAAATTTAGATGATTAATTTTTTTTCTTTTTACGAGCTTTTTTGGTTCATAAATAAAATATATATTTATGATACACAAATTATATTATAATTCTTCCAGTTTGTCCAGTTATTTTTAATTATGGAAAGTAATTCATATTTTCTATTAGCTCTATTAGTATTGTAGCAAACTTTATGCACTTTTTTAATCATTTTCATTAAACAAATTCTACTATAATCCAACAAAAAATACCATTTAATTTATATATTTTCTATAATAACCAGTATTTTCTTTGAATATTTTTAATTAAATATATATTTGGATTTTTATGTAATATTTTCCTTGTAGTTTTATTATATTTTTATAAAAAAAATTATGCTAGAATATCAAAAATACTCTAGCATAATCTTTATTGTAATATATACTTTTCTTACATTAGTAATTTACATAATTAAAATTAAATAATCCTTAACAAACTTTATATACTTATTAGAATTTAAGCAAATATTCCCTTTAATAAAGATTTTATTTTATCAAATCTCCCTTTAAAAGCATATTCGACAATTTTTACAACTCGGGTGCCGTAAAAATATAATAATGATTTTACATATTTATATTTTGTAACATTACTTTTATATTTTTTCATAAATTTAATTCTATTTCTAGTATTCCATTCTACTGCAAAAGGTGACTCAGCTTCTCCTGACGCAGCACTTATCTTATGATAAATTATACTTTTAGGATTATAGTATATTTTATAATTATTGTTTTGTAAGTTTGCGCAAAAATCTACGTCTTCATAATACATAAAATATTCTTCTGGCAATAATCCAATTTTCTTTATTACTTCACTTTTTATTAACATTAAGCATCCTGTTGCAAATGTAATATCTCTTTGTTTTAAATTTACTTCTGATAATAATTTATTTTCATTTATATGATATCCATAAAATTTATCCCAATTTAATTCTCCACCATCAAACCAAATTTTATTTTTATCATAATAATTTAATATTAAGCCTGTAGTAATTCCTATTTTTTCATCTTTTTCTATTGAATAAACTAGATGATCTAAAAAATCTTCTTCTACAGTAGTATCATTATTAATTAAAAGAACATAATCTGCTCCATTTTCAAGAGCAAATTTTATTCCTACATTATTTCCAAAAGCAAAACCATTATTTTTACCTGAAGGAATTAAATGATGCTTATTATTTAATTTTTCTTTTAGCATTTCAAAAGAATTATCTGTAGAAGCATTATCAACTATTACTATTTCATAATTTTTATACGTAATATTTTCTAAACTTTCTACTGCTTCTATTGTATCTTTATATCCATTATAATTTAATAAAATTATAAATACTTTCTTTTCCATAACTATCCTCTTTTAAACTTCTTCACTATAAATTTAAAGACTCCATATTTTCTTAAAAACTCTAACATTATAAGGAATAGTATATTTAATATTAGTACTGGTATCTTTAAGGAGTTAACAAATACACTCCAACAAAGTATGCTTAAAATATTTGCATATATCACTATAGACCCAATTGTTGAAAATTTAATTTTTTTCTTTTTTATAATAAGTATTCCAAAATAAGCTAAGGCTAAAAATATAGCTACATATATTATAACTCCAAAATAACTTAAATCTTGCATAGCTTCTGGGATAAATGATGAAACATTTAGTCCAACCTTTTTTTCTAAATAAGGTGTAAATGATTCTCTAGCCATAAGCCAAGATTTATATTCCGCACCATTACCTGTTATATTAGCAAATAACTTTATAAATGGATAAAATAAATTATTAAAGTATGTTAATTCAAAACCTTGATTTAAAATAGAAAATGCTGCATTTTCTAATGGACTTGTTAAATAAATATATGCCCATAAGAATCCAGAAGGTATATATTTATTCATTTGATAATGCTCATGTATAGTTCTATTATATACATTTTCTAATACGTATTCCATTCTCATATCGCCAATATATCCAAATACAGCAATAGCTAAAAGTCCAACTGCTATGAAACATCCATATATAATATATAAATTCTTTTTAGATATACTGTCTTTTATTTTTATTAAGTTAAATATTTCGTAAACATATATAGCAAATAATATAAACACTAATGGGCCTCTATTTAATGTCAGTAATAATGTTCCTAAGGATAATATAAATAATATTAGCTCACTAATTTTTTTATGTGATCTAAATAATATATATTTAATTTGTGCAACTAGCACTAGCATATATACTATATATGCTGAATAATGGTCCATTGGTTGCTTATTTATTTTATTTTCACCTAAAATGGCTAATCCGTATTTACTAACGTTCAGCCAAAAAACAATTGATGCCACTATAAAAATTAATGTAGTTATAATTGAATAAATATAATAATCTTGATTGTCACTCTTGATATCATCCATGCTATCAATTACGTCTTGTTCTGTTAAAAATAACTTTTTACTAGCAATAAAGAAAGTAACTGCTATTAAAAACACTACTATATTTATTGGCCAATTTGGATTATATAACTTACTTAATTGTAAATTATATAAAGCAATATTACTTATCCATAATATAAACATTAATTTAATACTATCACCTAAAATAGTTAAACCTATTTTTTTATATGATTTAAATAAATAAGTTAAAATTATAATTAACTGTATTACTCCTAAAAAATAAAACATGTTATTATCTCCTGATTAATATTTTGTATACTTCTTTAGCTGTTTTTTCCCATGAAAATCTTTTTATATTAATAACTGATTTTTTTATTAGTTCGTCTCTTACTTCATCATCCTTTAAGATAACTTCCATTTTTTCTTTTAGATCTTTTGAACTATTATTTTCAAATACTAAGGCTGCATCTCCATATACTTCAGGTAATGATGAGTTATCTGAAGATAAAACAGCAGTTCCACATGCCATAGCTTCTACTATTGGTAGTCCAAAACCTTCATATAATGTTGTGTAAACAAAAGCTTTTGAATAATTATAAAGACTTGGTAAATCTTCATCTGGTACATAGCCAATAAAATTGATTTTATCTTCTATATTTAGATTTTTAGCTAAATCTTTTAACTTTAAAATATATGGCGAATCCTTACCTACTATTATAAGCTTACAATCTTCTTTAATCCCTGCCATAGATTCTATAGCAATTTCTAAATTTTTATGAGGATAAGAAGCACCTACCATTATAAAGTAGTCATATGAAATATTATACTTTTTTAAGATATCTTTATTTATATTAGTATCATTAAACAATTTTTCGTCATATCCATTATATATAACTTCAATTTTATCTTCATTTACATTATAAAACTTTAATATATCTTTTTTTGTATTTTCTGATATAGCTACAATTTTATATGCTTTCTTTAATAAAATTGGCATTAATATTTTATAATATAAATTTTGATGCTTTGCTACATTAGGAAAATATAATGGTATAAAATCATGTATAGTTATTATTTGTTTAGCTCTAGAAAAAAGTGAAAGATATTGAAACGGATGATATAATATATCATTTTTATTAACTTTAAAAGGAAGTATAAGTTGTGTCCATAGCAATCTTAATAACCCACCCATTTTTTTATATTTAGGAGTAACAAGCTTAGTTATTTCTTCTGTCTTTACTCCTTCTATTTCTACAGGCGATAAAACTCTAATGCTATTATCATCTTTATACATTTCCTTAACTACATTTTTTACATATACTCCAAGACCTGTAGGATGTTCATGTAAAATACTTGCATTTACTACTATTTTACTGTCCATAGTTTTTCAACTCCTTAATCTTAGATATATCATCTTTATTCACTATCATTATTTCATTATCTGTTTCTATCACTATTAAATTTTCTATACCCATAACATATGTTTTTTTCATAGTTTGAATTATATTATTCTTACTTTTTAATATAGCCACACTACCATCTATAACATTATTATTTACATCTGTATCTTTATATCTAGAAAGACTATTCCAACTTCCTAAATCATCCCATCCAAAGTCTCCTGGAATAACATATATATCATCAGCCTTCTCCATTATCCCATAATCTACAGATACAGCTTCTATCTTATTATAGTTTTCACATATACTTTTATAATCATTTAAATTCATATCATTTATCAAATTAAATGTATCTGGTAAAAACTTCTTTGTTAAATCTATTACTGTTGATGCTTTCCATATAAACATTCCAGAATTCCATAAATAAGAAGAATCCTTTATGTATTTTTCTGCTAAGCTTAAACAAGGCTTTTCTTTAAAGCTCTCTACAGATATTACTGAATGCTTATCAATTTTACATTTTTCAATACCAGTATGTATATAACCATATCCAGTATCAGGTCTAGTTGGGGAAATTCCTATTGTTAAAATAGATTTATTATTTTTATCAACAAAACTTTCTCCAGCTAATATTATTTCTCTAAATTTTTCCTCATCCAAAATAAGATGATCTGATGGTAAAACTACTATTGTTGCATCTTCATAAAACTCTCTTATATAAAACGCTGAAAATGCTATACAAGGTGCAGTATTTCTAGCCTCTGGTTCAACAATTATATTTTTTTCAGGCAAATTAGGCAAATGCTCTTTTATTAAGGTCGTGTACCTTTCTGCTGTTACTATAAAAATCCTGTCTAAAGGTATAATTTCTTCTAGCCTTTTCACTGTACACTGTAGCATTGATTCCTCACCTAATAGATTAAGAAATTGCTTTGGTTTTTCTTCTGTTGACATTGGCCAAAATCGCTCACCTTTTCCTCCTGCCATTATTAGAGCACATAGCATTTATTTATCTCACTCCTTTTTTTTATCTAATTGCTTTAAACTCAAAATCAGATAAAAGTATAAATAAGTTTACTTTAATTATGTTGTTCAAACTAATTTAAATATGGTATCTATTTATTTTCTTCCTTCATACATATTATCATAGTACTTTTGATAATCACCAGAAGTAACATTATTCATCCATTCTTTATTATCTAAATACCACTTAATAGTTTTAACTATTCCAACTTCAAAAGTAGTTTCTGGATACCATCCTAGCTCTTCTTTTATCTTGCTTGGATCTATTCCGTATCTTCTGTCATGGCCTTTTCTATCTTCAACAAACTTCTTTAAGTTTTCAGTTACTTTATTATCTACATTTTCATTGATATATTTTATAACTGTATCAACTATTTGAATGTTAGTTCTTTCGTTATGTCCACCAACATTGTAAACTTCTCCAAGTCTTCCATTGTTTATTACCATGTCAATTGCCTTAGCATGATCTTCAACATATAACCAGTCTCTTATGTTTAATCCATCACCGTAGATTGGTAAGTCTTTTAATTGAAGACAGTTATTTATTAATAATGGTATTAACTTTTCTGGGAATTGGAATGGTCCATAATTGTTTGAACATCTTGTTATGTTAACTGGCATTTTATAAGTATCTCCATATGCCTTTACCATCATATCTGATCCAGCCTTACTTGCTGAATATGGACTATGAGGATCTAATGGAGTTGTTTCCATAAAGTATCCTGTTTCCCCTAGTGAGCCATATACTTCATCTGTTGAAACATGTAAGAACTTAACTCCTTCTCTCCATCCATTTTCAGTTTCCCAAGCATTTTTTGCACAGTTTAATAAGTTAACTGTTCCAAGTACATTAGTTTTAGCAAAAACCTCTGGCTCTTTTATACTTCTATCAACATGAGATTCTGCTGCAAAGTGAGCAACATAATCTATTTCATATTTTTCAAATAATGATGATACAAGTTCTGCATCACAAATATCGCCTTGAACAAATATATGTCTTGAATCTCCTTCAATGCTCTTTAAATTTTCTAGATTTCCTGCATAAGTTAATTTATCTAAGTTTATAATTCTTATATCTTTATACTTTTTAAGCATATATAAAACAAAGTTTGAGCCTATAAATCCAGCTCCACCAGTAACTAAATAAGTTTTCATTTATAATTCTCCCCTTACAGTTAAATTTAAATTAAGAACTAAAATTTTATAAGTTTTGCATAAAACTAATCAATGCTTCTTTCCAATCTCTCATTTCATCGCCAATAGTACATCTAAGCATCATATTATCTAATGATGAATATTCAGGTCTCTTTGCTGAATTAGGATACATATTCTTATATTCCTCAGAAGTACATGGATTTACCTTGCAATCTCTTTTAGCAAGCTTCATTATTTCTTTTGCAAAGTCATACCAACTACATTCACCTTTTCCTGTGCAGTGATATATTCCATATTCTTCTGTTTCAATTAATTTAAGAATATGATATGCTAAATCATTAGCATTAGTTGGATTTCCAAGTTGATCATTTACTACACTTATAGAGTCCTTTTGTTCTCCTAAATTCATCATTGTATAAACAAAGTTTTTTCCTACATATCCATAAAGCCATGCTGTTCTAACTATATAATACTTTGATGAAAATTCTCTAACGTATTCTTCACCCTTTAATTTTGTTTTTCCATAAACACTATATGGTGCTGTTAAATCATATTCAGTTAAAGGTGTTTCCCCTACTCCACTAAATACATAGTCAGTTGAAACCTGAACTAACTTTGCCCCTATTTTTTCAGAAACAATAGCTAAATTTCTTGCTCCTATAGCATTTATTTTAAAAGCTAAATCTTTATTGCTTTCGCAACCATCAACATTAGTTGCAGCTGCACAGTTTATAACTACTTCTGGCTTTACTTCATTTAAAACTCTTTTTACATCTTCTAATTTAGTTATATCTAATTGTTCTACATCTAAAGCAAAAACTTCTGAGTTCTTAATATTTTCACTAACTTTACCAATTTCTGCTTCGCCAGTTTTAATTATCTTTTGTAGTTCATTTCCCAATTGGCCATTAGAGCCTGTTATCAATATTTTCATAGACTATTACCTCGCTTTACCTATATTCTATGATTAACAATTCTTTTTACTGTTCCTAAAAATGTTCTCATTCTCTTCTTCTTACTTTGGTATTTAGAAGATTTCTTTATACCTTCTTCATACTTTGGTATAGTTCTATTAAAAAGTTTCATTGCTATAAGTCTAGAAGTTAAAGTTGTTCTTCTTTCATATTGATAAGGCTGAACAAGCTTTAAACTTTCTTTAGGGAAGAACTCTGTTTTTATTTTTTCATCTTCTACTAGTTTCTTTATTAATTCTTCTCCAACGCTATTTCTTACTACAACTAAGCTTTTTCCACTACCTTCAGCAAATATTGGATATCCTTTTTCATCACAGTCCCATCCATCTCCAAAAACTAAGTCAGCTGCCATACCAACTCCATCTGGGCAAACTTTGCATCTTGGATGTAAGTATTTATTTAGTATTTTACCCCAACTGTCATCATAAGGCATCTTAAATTCTTCTCCTGAATTACTTACTGCAGTAGTAAACCCTGGCCATCCATTTCCTCTATATCTAAACTTACTAACTTCATTTTTATTTAAAGAGAATTTTTCTAATACCTTTAATGTTCCTTGAATACTTGGAGTTCCTGCACAAAAGAAAGAAATCTTATAAACTATATTTTCTTTTATAGATGGAACTATTCTTTCATAATTTCTTAATGCCACTATATCACAAGGACGTCCAACAAAGGCATATTTTAATCCTTTATCTAAATTTTTAAGTACTTCATTTAAAGGAGAAGCTGGACAGTACTTTGATCCTGTATTATTTAATATTTGATTTACATCATTCGTTATTACAACTTTGTTTCCTAATACATTCTCTTTATCATCTTCTATATGTATTACGTAATCTACAAGTTTTTTTTCTAATAAATAAACTAATGTTTGTGTAATAGTTCCTCCTGAAGAACCTCTAAACCTTATTTCCTCATTTGTTGAATATCCTAGATGTATATCCTTATAGTCTCCCCATACATGGTTTTTATTATTTTCATTTGCATAGGTTTTAACTCCAGGACATACTTCTCTTACTAGAGTCTCCTCACTTACTTCATTACTTTCATGTACATAATTGTTTACAGTTAAAAATCCATCTTTATTATATTTAATCTTTGAACAGTTAGAAAAATTAGTACAAATTCCACAACCAATACATAAATTTTCATTTACAACATCATTAATCTTTACTAACTTCATTTTTCCTCCACCTTATTTAACTTTTCTTAATAAAATTTAAATCTTCCTTCTTTATATATCCTATTTTTATAAAAACTAATATTGAAACTAAGTATATAACTCCTCCAAAGATTATAAATTTTAATATTGGTGAAGTTTTAATTATACTACTTATTAAATATATAGGAATAGCTATAGTAGCTGGAAGTAAAAATATTTTAGCTAATTTTTTATAAGGTAATACTTCTTTTAATTTTACTTTAAACCCATTACTAATTTTAAGTAATTGTAAAAGTACTACAAAATATTGAACTATAACTGTAGATATAGCAGGTCCAATAATTCCAAAAACCTTTAAGAAAATTATATTTAAAATTATATTTAAAACTATTCCTATTATTGAATTTACCATAACATATTTTTGTTGTTTAATAACTATTAATATGTTCCCAAATACAGTGAAGTATAGTGGGAATTTCATTAGATAAATAACAAAAATAGGTGTACTACTTTCTACATACTTATAAGAAAATATTAATTCTATGTATTCTCTAGCAAATAATAATGCAATCCAAAATATTGGGAACATTATTAAAGCAGTTTTTTCACAAGAGTCACCCCAAATTGATAATACTTCATTTGAATTCTTATTTTCTGCATAACTCTTTGACATTCTCGGTAATACAACTGATGCAATTGAAATTGTTATTATTCCAACCAAGGGAATGTCAGTAGCCGCATTTGCATATGCTGCATATTGTTCTGGAGTAAACTTATTAGATATAAATAAATTATCTATGTACATGTTTAAATTTTGTACTAAAGCCACTACTCCTAATGGTATAGCAAATTTAATTTGTTTGGATAATAATTTATACTGTGTTTTAAATTTTAAAGATTCTCTTGATCTTATTATACAATACATAACTATAGTTCTTAAAAGTTCTATTACTATCATAACAAATAGAAGAGAATGTAAGTTTCTTATTTTTATAGTAACATATCCTAGTGCCAAAAAGTTAGTTATAGTATATATAATATATATCTTACCTAACATCACAGTACTGTTACTTGATATATATAAGTTCTCTAAAAAGCTTGATATTATCATTACAAAAATTTGTAAAGCTAGTAAACTTATATAGTTTAAAATATCAGGGTTGTTTAATAAAACTGCAAGTTTTTCTCTAAATATTATAATAGCTAAACTACTAACTACAGCTATTGCCCCTAATACGACTATTGTGTTTCCTATTAATCTTTCTTTATCTTTTTTATCTGAAGACACATAAAAATAACTAATAGTTGTTGGAATACCTACAACACATATAGATGTAGCTAAATTGATTATTAAATTAACTTGTTTGTATGTACCATATAAGCTTTCAGTAAACAATCTAGCAATAATCATATTAAAGATAAGCATAAGAACACCTCTTATGCCTTTGCTAAATGTAAGGATTAAAGAATCTTTTAACACATCTCTTCCCCCATGACTATTTATTATTTATTATATCTATAATACTTTCAATTTTTTCTTTTAGTAATGGAATTTCCTTATTTAACTTTTCTTTTATTTTTTCTCTACTATTAAAATTGTCTATTATAGAATCTATTATTTCTTTTTCTTCTTCTTTTCTTGGATCTGTAACGCAATATCCTAATTCAATATTATCCCATATCCCAATAAATTTTCTACTATATGCAATTGGGCTTGTTGGAACGCAACTTGAAATAGCACCTATACAAGCATGCATTCTACTACCTATAAAGTAGTCGCATCCACTTATTATTGCTTTTATTTCATCTTCTCTATAATATTTATCTATTGTTTTAATATTTATCTTTAATTTAGAGTTTAACTCTTCTGCCATTTTTTTGCATACTCTAAAATCATCTTCTACTTCAATATCTTTAACCATTACATGTGGAATTAATATTATTTCTGTATTAGGTATCTTAGATAGTTTTTCAATTAATGAATCTATCAAATGCTTGTAATCCACTTTTAAGTTAAACATATTATTTCCGTTATATCCACTATTGTAAAGTAATGCACTAACATTTAAGCCTATTTTTATACTTTCTTTACTTTCAACAAACTTATCTATGCTAGTATTTTTATCTGGCTTCATATAAAATGCCATGTCAGGAATAAATTTTATTTCTCTATTTACTTTAAGTTCTTCAAGAGCTACTTTCTTACTTATTTCATCTCTTACAAAAACTATATCTGCTTTGTTTAAAATATTTCTAGCAACCTTTTTAACCCATAAACTTTTAAAAGGCCCTAAAGTTTGTGGCATAATCACTAATTTTTTCTTTAGATTAATTGCAGTTAGCTTTACTAAAGAATGTTGTATAAATCTTTTTGCTCCATATATATCACTAAAGCTATCACCTTCACTAATATCAAGGATAATGTCACTTTCTTTTAATGCTTTTATTATATAGTTATCTCCCAAAGTCTTACTCTTGAAATAAGCTTCTATTAGCTTCTTTTTGCCACAAGGAATTTCCTTTATATTTATTTGTAAATCATTGTATTTAATTAAATTATTAGTTTCTTCTTTTACTGTATAAGATAAAATAATTATTTCTATATCTGTTCCATATTTATCAAGAAGAAGTGTTATTTGCCCTCTAGTTAAAGCATTTACTCCTTTGTTTCCTGAATTTAACGATGCTCCTGCTAAAATTATCTTTTTCATCTTATCTCCTTTTTGTAATTGTTAACTTTTTATTTTTAGTTTTGATTTTTACTTATATTCAAAAGGTAAATCTAACTCTTTTAAAGTCTTTTGCTTCTTATCTTTTTCAGATAAAAGTATTTCATCAATTCCATCTAATGGCCATTCTATTCCTACTTCTGGATCATTCCAAAGAAGTCCACTATCATATTCTGGTGCATAAAAATCTGTACATTTATAGTTAAATGTAGCTACATCTGATAAAACTAAAAATCCATGAGCAAATCCTTCTGGTACATAGAATTGTCTTTTATTTTCAGATGTTAATAAGACACCTTCCCACATTCCAAAAGTTGGTGAGCCTTTTCTTAAATCTACAGCTACATCATAAACTTCGCCTTCTGTTACTCTTACAAGCTTTCCTTGAGTATGCTTTGTTTGAAAATGCATTCCTCTAAGAACTCCTTTTTTAGACTTTGATTCATTATCTTGAACAAATTCCATAGTAAGACCAGCTTCTTCAAAATCTTTTTTATTGTAGCTTTCCATAAAATAACCTCTGTTATCTCCAAAAACCTTAGGTTCTACTATATATAAATCCTTAATTTTAGTTTCTATGAAATTAAAATTTCCCATAAATCCATCTCCTAAACTATCTTTTTTTAGCTTCTAACTCTTCAACTATATCTACTAAATATTTTCCATATCCAGTCTTCATTAAAGATTTTGCAAGTTCAAGTACTTCTTCTGCGCTTATCCATCCTTTTCTATATGAAATCTCCTCTAGACATGCTATGTAAGTTCCTTGAGTATTTTGTATTGCTTCTACAAAGTTTGATGCTTGTAACATAGATGCATGAGTTCCTGTATCTAGCCAAGCCATCCCTCTACCAAGTAAATTTACTTTTAATGTTCCTTCTTCCATATATACTCTATTTAAATCTGTTATTTCAAGTTCTCCTCTTTCTGATGGAGTAAGTTCCTTTGCCTTTTTTACAACTGAATTATCATAAAAATAAAGCCCTGGAACTGCATACTTTGATTTTGGCTTTTCTGGCTTTTCTTCTAGTGAAACTACATTATTGCTTTCATCAAACTCAACAACTCCAAATGATCTTGGATCTTGTACATAGTAACCAAATACCATAGCACCTTTTTCTAAACTAGCGGCTTCTTTTAAATGATTTGAAAAGCTTTGACCATAAAAAATATTATCTCCTAAAATCATAGCTACTGAATCATCACCTATAAAATCCTCACCAATTATAAAAGCTTCTGCTAATCCATTTGGTTGTTCTTGAATTGCATACTCAACTTTTAATCCTAATTCTGACCCATCATTAAATAGTTCTTTAAAATTAACTATATCTCTTGGTGTTGATATTATTAATATTTCTCTTATACCTGCTAGCATAAGTACTGACATCGGATAATAAATCATAGGTTTATCATAAACTGGCACCATTTGCTTAGACATTGCTTTTGTAACTGGATATAATCTAGTACCTGATCCACCTGCTAGAATAATTCCCTTCATATTCATATCTCCTTCAAAATAATCTTTTCAAACTAAATATTGTTTTCAAAGTTTCTTTCCCAATAAGCTCTTCCTGCTGATAATTTTTTAATAGTTGCTATAGAAAGCTTTTTATAATTTTGTCCCATTTTATTACCTAAAAATCTTGCTGCAAAGTTTGGAATTACATTTAAAGTAGCTTTAAAGTTTCTTTCCTTAATAGACTTTTTAACTACAGTCATTAATAATTTAATTGCACTTCCATTAGCATTGTATTTTAATAAATAATCATTGTCTTTTAGAAATACTCCTTGATCAAAATATCTCTTAAACAGTTCTTTAAATTTATAATCATGTGAATGAATAACTTTCGCTTCTGCATTATACATTATTCTATATCCACTATTTATTAATTTATAAGCAAAATACATATCTTCATTTGTAAGAAGATCTTTGTTATCGTATCCTTTTAATTCCTTATAAACTTTAGTATTTACTGCAGATGCTGCATCTGAAAAGAAAAATGTTGTTATTCCTAATTTATCTATATCTTTTTTAGAAACAACCCTAGATTTTTCTGGATAATTATTAATTCTTGTATATCTTTCAATAGAATTATTATCACATATTTGTCTCGAAAATGCTGCTTCGCACTTTCCTTCAAATATAGGTTTAGTAAATTTATATAACCAATCTTCATCAACTATTTTTACATCTTGTGTAATAAAAACTATTACATCTGTATCACATTCCAAGGCTGAACTTTCTCTAGTTAAACTATGTGAAAATTCCTTTGCAGTTATTACTTTCAAATTTGCTTTTTCAAATTTTGATATTTTTTCGTTCATCCCATCATTTGTGTTAGTTAATATATATTTTATCTCTTTTAAGTTCACATATTTTTGCATCAATAATGAACTATGTAAACTATCTATGTATTTTTCTGCCTTATAAAGTGGACAAATTACTGTTATATCCATTTCATCCTCCAAATTATTCTATATTGCACCTTCTTTTTTTATCACGGATACAAATGTTTTAAATATGATTTTTATATCCATTAGTAAAGATCTATTTTGAATATAATGCATATCCATTTGAACTCTTTCTTCATATGTAGTATCGCTTCTTCCATTTGCTTGCCAATAACCTGTTAATCCTGGCAACACAGAAAATACAGTTTCTGCATATTCACCATATTTAGGAATTTCTTTTTTAACTATTGGTCTTGGACCAACTATACTCATATCACCTTTAATTATATTAATTAGTTGTGGCAATTCATCTAAGCTTGTCCTTCTTAGAAAGTCTCCAACTTTTGTTATTCTTGGGTCATTATCTAATTTAAAATTAATATAATATTCTTGTTTTTGTTCTTCAGTAAAATTATTAAAGATCTCATTAGCATTTTCATACATTGTTCTAAATTTATAAACATTTATTTCTTTCATATTTTTGCCTATTCTTTTATGTCCAAATATAATCTTTCCTTTTGAGTCAATTCTGATTACAATCGCTACAATTAAGAATACTGGACTCAATATAACTAGTCCTAATAAAGATAAAACTATATCAGCTAATCTTTTAATTAAAGAATATACTATTCTTTCTTTTTCTTTATAAACAACCTGAACCGTTTGTTTACTTGTATTAATATCGTTCATGCTTCTCCCCCTAAACTAAAAACACTTTGTTAAGTTACATTATATTATACTTATTAACTTTTTCCATAATTGCTTAACAAAATAAAAAATTATACACAATTCTTCTTATTTAGCTCCAAATTATTATAACATATATGCTTATTAAAACAAACAACTACAATCCATTGTAATTTTTGCCTATATTTAATATATTTTCATTATATTTTTGTTATTTTTAATTTAAATTCAAATTTATTTTAATCAACTCAATGTACATATAAATTATTCTATCTAATATCTTATAATCATATATTAAGCATATATCTTTTTGTCGAATTTTGTATAATTTCTTTATTTTATATAATTCAATATTATTTTAATAAAAAAACAATAGTTTCATATATACTATTAAGAGTATTCTTATCAATATATAAGGTATTTATATTTGCTAATAATCTTACCTTGTATTTTAAATTCATCGGTATTCATCCATATATAAATTGTAATATTGAACTACGTAAAATATATATATTAAAGTAATAATTTAATAATAATTTAATATTTACACTATATTTATTACATTAATTCAGTTCAAATTTGTTTTGAATTTAATATTATATAATATATAATTCAATAAAGCTGTTCAACTTAGAAACCTTTATATTTCCATAAATACAAAAATGCTTATAATACATATTACTATAAGCATTTCTATTATGTTCTATTTCAATATACTTATTAGTGAGTTTATCGAGTTAATAGAAACTCCGCCTCCAACTTGTATGATTTCCTTAGATTTCTTTTTACCTAATACATTTTTCTGATTTACATCTAAATTTTTGTCACATAACACTATAGTACCATTATTTATTGCTACTATTGGTCCAGCAGATAAAGCATCTACAAGTTCTAAACCTTTAGAAGCATACACCTTGTCGATTTCATTTCCATAAAATCTTTCTATCACTAATGCATTAGTCTCATACCTATCACTCCCCCCTAGTCTATTATTTCTAATATCTGATGAAGTAATAGAATTAAGATTATTTAATAGTTGATCTGATATAACTCCAGAACCTCCTACTATATATGCATTATTTAAATTTTCATTTTTTAACCAATTGTATGCTTGTGAAGTTAAATTTTGAGATTCTGTTAATATTATTGGCATACTATCTCTGCCTGATATAGCTGCTATTGACATTGCATCTGCTTCTGCATATCCATTTGCTAATACTATATTTTCAACATCATAACAATTTGAATCTATATATTTTGCAATTTCTAAAGATGTTTCATATCTATTTTTTCCACCTAATCTAGTTACATTATTTATGCCTATTTTATTTAACTGTACTTGTATATTTTTTGAAACAGCGCCTTCACCACCAGCAATTATTATTTTTTTTGCCCTAAGTCTTTTTATTTCATTTATTGTCTGACTTGGAATATTATTATTTTCTACCAGTAATATTGGTGCCTTTAAGTAAGTAGCTAAAGGAGTTACCGCTAACCCATCAGCCATTTCTAATCCATTAACTATTACTACTGTATCAGATGAGTTAAGGGTTGAACTACTAAGCTTTGCTGCTGTATCATACCTATCATTTCCTATAATGCTTGTAAACTTTATATTATTTTCCTTAGGAAAAGTAACTTTAAAGCTTATTTCATCACTATTAGCACTCCCTACCTCTGAAATTACAATTCCACTATTTTGTCCATTATCAAAAAATAAACTATTTGAAATAAATCCACTTTTTAAATCATTATTTCCAATGCTTGTCCTTCCAGATTCTTGTGATAAAAATCCAGTTCTAGTATTTCCTGAAGCATATGTACTATTAACATCATCATTTCTAAATACATATATGTGATCTGGATATCCATTTCTATTTCCTAAATACGGATTGACATTTTCGTTTATTCTGTAAACTATAAGCCCTGATCCTGGTAATGTGCTATCCCAATTCCCTGATTGCTTTCTAAACTCTACCATAAAATACTCTTTTTCTGATAAAGGAGATTTAATTTTAAATGCAACGATATCATTTTTATTAGAGCTTTGTGAAGATTTAATAGTGTATTTACCATCACTCTTAATTTCTCCAATATTCATGTTTAAGTTACTGTATAAGTTTCTAGTATATACCAAAGGTAATTGCCCATATCCATCTGTATTGGCCATAACATCCCATTCTCCAACAGGATTTCCTCTATAATAATATCTGTATAAATCTGGATAGTTAAATACATGTAAGAATTCATGTATTGCTACTTTAAGCAAATTTTTATTAAATATACTATTCTCATCTGTACCTATATTTATCAAGTTATAGTTTCCCAGTTTCTTTCCATTTAATGATGAATCTCCTATGAATCTAGTTTCATGTGGCCACAACATATTATTAGTAACTGTAGCTCCTGTACATAAAAAAGTTACTACATCAATTTCCCCATCACCATTTTTATCCAATTCATTTGCTGATATATTTATATTATTTTTAACCGAATCAAAAGCCCACTTTATAAAGGCTTCTTCCTCCTTACTTCCTGCAATATAATCTTCATAATACTCTCTTGTTTGAGGTGCTTCAATTGATAAATATGTATTATTTCCTTTAGGGTAAAAATCACTATTTACCTTTATTTCTCCATAAGTTAAATCATTTATATATGAACTTAATGAAATAGATCCTTTATCGGCTATCTTATCGCCATTTAAATCAGTAAACATATTATATGAATCATATAATTGCTTTGATTTATCTATATTCATAAATTCATTTTCACCTTTGAATCTTATAAGTACAACTATATTATTAATGCTCTTCACTGATCCATTAGACATTAAAGGACCATTAGCATCATCTAAGCTATCACTAATATTATTTAAATCCTTACTAAGATTATCCACTCCAAGGCTTGTACCATTTTCTATCATGTAATTATATATATTTTCAGTTTCAGCTCTACTATCTGCTAGAGGCTTAATTGATGGTGCAAAAAGTAATAAAGCTATTATTGTAGATATTATTTTTTTCATACTTCTCCCCCTAAACAAAATTGTTTATAACTAATGGTAATTTTAACACTTTTTATATTTAACATCAAATATCTATATTATATAAATCTTAAAAATGCACATTTCCAATATAATCTTAACTTTGATATAATATACATATGTTTTTTTAATTTGGAGGATTATTAATGAAAAGATTATCAAAAAAGAAAATTGGACTCATATCTATACTTATAATAATACTACTAATAATTGGTTCAATAATAACTTTTACTTATTCTCTTTCAAGCAAAGTTGAAAGAGTTGAAGTTGATAGAAATGATGTAACTAATACTGGAAAGGAAGCCCCTAAAGAAGCTGATGATGTCATAACTATTGCATTGTTTGGTAGCGATTATTCCGAATACTATGATGTTAGTTCCGCAGATGCAACTATGATTTTATCTATTGACACTAAAAATAATAATATAAAACTTTGTTCTTTAATGCGCGATATCTATTTAGATTTACCTCAGGGTGGAAAAATGAATTTAAACTATACAATATTGGATGGCGGGCCAAGCTCTATATTGAAAGCCATAAACTATAACTTTAATTTGAAGATAGATAAGTTTGTTCAAGTAGATTTAAAAAGACTTCCTAAAATAATAGATGCACTTGGTGGAGTAGAAATTGAAATAACTCCCGATGAGCTTGAATATATTAATGGATACATAGACCATATAGATAAAAATAACGAAACAACTACAGAACATATATATAGCTCTGGAAAACAACTTTTAAATGGTACACAAGCTTCTGCTTACTGTAGAATCAGATATACAGATGGAAGAGATTTTAAAAGAACTGAACGCCAAAGGGATGTATTAAATGCTTTATTTGTTAAGTTCAAAGATATTAACTTAACGGAAGTTCCTGGGCTTATAAATAATATACTACCTCTTGTAACAACTAACCTTTCAAACTCTGAAATTATATCAATTTCAACTAAAGCTTTGGGTATGGGCTTAAATAATATAGAACAAGGAAGATTTCCTTCAGATGAAAATATAATAAGTGCAGGTTTCACTGATATGTATCATACTAATATAGATATTGAAGGTACAACTAAAGAACTTCATAAATTTATATTTTCAATAGAATAATTAATTAGAATATATAGAGCCTTAATTAGAAATTGAATATTATAAAATAAAAAATTAAATGCAAAAAGATTGAGCCTCAGGAGAATTTCCCCTGGGGCTCAATCTTTTTTCTAATTAATTCTAATAAGTTAATCTCTAATCTACTCTAAAGTTTACTTTCTGGTATCTTTCTTCATCTTTCGAAATAAAGTATAAATCAAATTCATTTAAGTCTTTTATTTCTGAAGTCATAATGGAAAACTCAACATATTTTTGCTTATCTATTTCATTTATTTTGCAATCTAGTATTCTATTGTTTATATAAGCATAAGTAAATAAAACATCTTCACTATCTATTGGAATGGAAAAATTTGTTAAGTTCGTTCCTGACTTTTCAAAAATGCTATCAGATAATGTACTATTATTTATTAAATTACTATCATCTAAATTTATTTCACTCGAATTTTTATCATTACTGTAGTTACTTAAGTTATTTGACTTAGTAACTACAAAATTATCTTCTTTTAAATTTCCTTCATTTAAATATTGTTTTAAATTCTTTATATGAACTTTATCTTCCATTTCATCATCTGGGAAGTAAAAATCAAAATGAGTATATTCTGTAGACTCAAATAACACTATATCTGGATTAAATATATTTATATAGTATTCATAATCTAAAACATTTCTGTAGTTATGAATTTTCATAAGCTCTGAAAAGCTTTCTGTTAAAAACTTTTCTTTATTATCAAAATAGCTACCTGCAAATATTAGTATTCTTGGTGCATTTGGATTTGCTTCATTTTTATAATGTGTAAAGTTTCTAAAGCTTTCATGCCTTTTTATTTCATCTTCTAAATCTTCTATGTATATAGAATTATCTTTTATTAAACTATAATGAGTTGTTATTTCGTTTAGTTCAAAATCTGATGCAACAAGAGTATCATTTATATAATTTTGTGCTTTATAATTGTCTATATTAAAAGCTCCAACTCTATTATCTAATAAATTAAGCCTATCTAATATTGCTGATATACCAATTATTGCTCCTGTTTCATTCCAATGCCTTGCATCATATTCTTTATCAAAAAGCAATCCTCTGCTATCTACAATTTCATCTTTTGAATTATTATCAAATTTATACTCTAAATATCTATTAAGTTCATCCGATTCAAATAATTCTTCTGCTTTACTTAACCTACTTTGCTCCCCTAATCCATCTGACTCTTCTACTTTAATTAATTCATCTGTTCTATCAAGAAGTCCTTCTGCTTTAAGAGCTTCCATCTTTTCTATGTATATATAATTAACATAACCTTTTTTTAATATATCTTCAGCTAAGTTCTTTTCCTTTGCTTCTCTTAAGGTTTCTAAATTGTTCAAGTAGTTTATATCTTTTTCTTCTAAAAGCTCTAAAAAGTATTCTATATCTTTATTTTCATAATTATATCCCTTTGTTATATACTCTGGGTATATAAGTTCTTTTCTTGGCTCTACTGCATATAAAAACTTTATACCTCTATCATTGCAGTAGTTTTGAAATTCCTTTATGAAGTCTGAATATATCTCCATAAACTCTGGATTGAATTCATTTTCTTCTGCCTTAGACATTATAAATCTATTTTTCCCATACTCATATTTTGGATGTGTTATTTCATTGAAATACTTGTCCATAACCTTAGCATAAATATCCACCATTTCTGTTCTAAAGCCAATTCTATCATCAACATAGCTTTTTATATTATTAAATACATCTTCATTTGAAAATATATCTTCAAAGTTTAAAAGCATTCTATTATCTATTTTAGATATCTGATCTTTTTCTAAATTCATAAACATTACTGGTATCAAAATTACCAAAAAGAAAGCTCCTATTTTAATTAAATTATTTATTTTTATAAACTTCGAATTTTTATTGTTTGAGCTTTTTAATTTTATGTTTTTATTGAACAAATTCATATTCATCACCTCACTTCTAACTATTCACTTTAAAATTGAAAGTAAATAAACGGACTATATGTTGAATTGACCATAAATATTATTGATATAATAAATAATAAAGTTATCAAAATTGTTTTGATTAATTCAAACACTTTTACGTCTCTGTATCTGTTGAAGATATCTTTTAATATTGGTGTTGAAGCTATTATGCCAATAATGATTAATACTATAAGCTTTCTGCTTATAAAGTAAGTGTATTCAAATGTTATATTACTAAAAGTAGATAATCCAAACATTATGGATAAATATTTTAAGCCTTCTTCTAAAGTAGTTGCCTTAAATAAAACCCAACCAATTACTACAATAAATAAAGTAATTGGTACTTTTATATATGATGGTATTTTTTTGTACCATTCTTTATCTCTTAAAAATCTTTCTATTATCATAAATAATCCATGCCATAAGCCCCAAATTACAAAGTTCCATGAAGCACCATGCCATAAGCCAGTTACTAAAAAGACAACAAATAAATTGAAATATACATTTCCTCTTCTATTTCCACCTAGTGGTATGTACAGATATTCCTTAAACCAAGTTGATAAGGATATATGCCATCTTCTCCAAAATTCTGTAATTGACTTTGATATATATGGATAATTAAAGTTTTCTGGAAACTTAAATCCAAAGAAATATCCAAGACCAATTGCCATATCTGAATATCCTGAAAAATCAAAGTATATTTGTAGAGTATAACAAATAGCTCCTATCCAAGCTGTTATCATATCAATTCCTGATGAGCTAGCTAAAAGAAAAATATTATCAGATATAGCTCCAAGCATGTCTGAAATTATAATCTTCTTTCCAAGTCCTATTACGAACCTATTTATTCCATAGCTGAAATACTCAATAGATTCTTTTCTGTTCCTTATTTGCTCATCTATCGTTTTATATTTTATTATTGGTCCTGCAACTAATTGAGGAAAAAGTGATATGTATAAAGCAACTGAAAAAATATTTCTGTTTACTTTTCCATCATTTCTATAAATATCTATTATGTAAGACATTCCTTGGAAAGTAAAAAATGATATCCCTATAGGTAATACTATTCTTTTGAACTCTAAATTCATATTAAAAAGAGCATTAGTATTTGCTATAAAGAAATCGTAATATTTATAATAAAATAGCAAAGCTAGATTTAAAATTATCCCTAGTATTAAGAAAAACTTTCTTAAACCTTTTTTATCAACTGTCTTATCTATTAATAATCCAAAAATATAATTGATTAATATAGATACAATTAATATCTTTAAGTAGTTCATGCCCCCCCATGCATAAAATAACAAACTTGCAAGAAGTAAAATGTAATTTCTTAGTTTTTTACCAGAAATATAGTATAAGAAAACTACTAATGGTAAAAACATAAAAATAAATACTGATGAACTAAATACCATATTTTCTCCTTTTCTAATTTAATATTTTCTTCTTTTGTTTCAGATTTAAAGCATATAGCACATAGTACTATAGCCATTTTAGTATTATATTATATTATATTAATTAAATATATTGTACTAATATATTACACTCTACAATCTAACTAGACTTATTTAACTAACCTATAGTATATTTTTTCTCTTTTTTTCTTAAGATAACCTTAAGTTTATATTAATTACCTTATATTTTTCTTGATTTTATATTAACTATATATACTTTTATTTTATAAAAAGCTGAAACTTCATCTTAAAGTTTGTTATATTTTTACATATTTTATCTTTTTATACATCCAAATTTCTACTAAACTTATTGAATATTATGATTTCTTTATGATAGAATTAAAATTTAGAAACGTAGTAATAAAACAAAGATTAAAAGGAGTTAATATGAAAGCAAATAAATTAATTAGTATTGTTGTTCCGTGCTATAATGAAGAAGAGGGCTTGGAGCTTTTTTATTCAGAACTTACTAAAGTTACAGATTCAATAAATAATTATTATACTGAAGTTATATTTATTGATGATGGAAGTATTGATAAAACAAAAAATATTATATATAAACTTGCTTCTTTAAATTCAAATGTAAAGTATATTACATTTTCAAGAAATTTTGGTAAAGAAGCAGCAATGCTATCTGGCTTGAAAAATGCTTCAGGTGATTTAGTGGTAATAATGGATGCAGATTTACAACATCCACCTGAATTATTATTAGACATGATTTCTTCAATTGAAGATGGTTATGATTCTGTAGCAACCAAAAGAAGAAATAGAAATGGAGAACCTTTAATAAGAAGTTATTTTGCAAAATTGTTCTATAAAATTATTAATAAAACTTCAAAAATTACAATAACTGAAGCTGCTACTGATTATAGATTAATGAACAGAAAAATGGTTAATTCAGTTTTAGAGCTTTCTGAGTATCATAGATTTACTAAAGGGATATTTGAATGGGTTGGATTCAAAACAAAATGGTTAGAAATAGATAATGTAGAACGAGTTGCTGGACAAACTACATGGTCTTTTTGGGGATTATTTACATATGCCATAGAAGGAATAGTATCATTTTCTGTTGCACCATTAAAAATAGCTAGTTTTTTAGGAATTACTATATCTGCTGGTTCTTTCCTTTACGCTATATATATTTTTATTAGAACTTTAGCTTTCGGAAAAGATGTTCCTGGCTATGCATCCTTACTATGTATAATACTATTTATTGGTGGAATTCAATTAATTTCCGTTGGAATAATAGGCGAATATCTTTCTAGAACATACTTAGAAGTTAAAAATAGACCAAACTACATTACTGATAAATCAAATATAAAAGACATTAAATAACGGAGATTTTTAATTATGAAAAAAATTAATATTGATTTTATTCTTCAATTTTTTCGATTTGCTATTGTTGGCGTAATAGCAACTATTATTAGTTATTCAATTTACATAATTCTCGAAAAATTAGGTGTTCAGTATAATATTTCTTATACATTAGGCTATATAATAAGCTTTTGCTTTAATTATATAGCCTCAACATATTTTACTTTTAAGACTAATGTATCTGCTAAAAAGGGAGCTAAATTTACCTTTGCCCATATTTTTAATTATTTATTACAAATGTTTTTACTAAATATATTTATCTACCTAGGAATCAGTAAAGCACTTGCACCACTCTTTGTTTACTGTATTTCAATACCTGTAAACTTTTTAGTTGTGAGACTAGCACTTAAAGATAAATAAATTTAATAATAATTAATTATAATTTTTAATGCACTATTAAATTAAAAACTATTAGAATAATATATATTTTAATAAAATAAAAATAGACATCTTGTTAAATATGCCTTGCACAGATGTCTATTTTTTATTAAATATACTTTTATATAAAACTTATTCAATATAATTTATTATAGTATCTTCATTTATTTTATAACATTGTTTCATAAAGTAAGGCATCTTATTCCAATTTCCTAGATTATATCCATATATACTAGGTGGTACCTTTTTTAAAGTTATACTACTCTTGTCTGAAGATTTTTGATATTCTTCTATCATATTTAAGTTATACTCTATCTCTGAAGATGTACTCTTATATCCATTATAATTAACAAAATAATATCTAAATGCTATTACTGTAAATGGAATTATTAAAGAATAAAAAATTACCTTATTTAAATTTATACTTTTCTCATAGTATAATTCTGAAAATGTATAGCAAATAAATATAAACATTAATAATTGAGATGGAAAAATTATTTTATATGCGCTTGCAAACCTAGAATCAGCAACTAGAAGCATAACCTGTGCACCTATTGCATTGATAATAGACGCCAAAATAAATGGATTTTTTTTATTTAATAATATAAGAGTCCCTACATATAACATAGAAAAAATATAAATTACCGTAAATCCTAAATAAAATAAAGTAATTTCACTTGTTATATTTGCTAAAGTGATAACTTCAACTTTATATCCCTTAATAATTACAACATATATATAGCATAAGCTTGATATTAATAAAGCTATTGCTAATAGTATATTGAAATATCTTAAAGTTTTATTATGTTGATACTCTCTAGAAAACTTAATTATCCATATTACTAAGCATATCAATATAAGTATAGTAAATATACTTACAGGTTTTGAAAATATATTTGTTTTTAAAATCTCCATTATAGTTTCAGATATTTTAATTACTACTCCACTATCTTTTTCAAGTAACATTCTTTTTAATGATCCAAAAGTAACTAATCCATATCCCAATACTAAAGGTATAAAGTTAATAAAGTATTTAGCCTTTAATTTATATCCCTTCATAAATGCTATGTATAAACTCATTAAAACAATATATCCAATTCCAATTGCTCCTGCTTGTTGAGTTGATGAAGCTGCAAAAAATCCAAGTACAATAATCCCAAAATTAATTTTAGATAAATTTTTCTCTTTTGAATAATATATTAAAAATATATATCCAAATAATATAGAGACTAGTGTAGGATATAAATAATTTAATGCACATGCAGCATAATATAAAGTTGTATTAGCTATTTGTGTTGGTATTGCTAAAAATAAAAGGGAACTTACAACTGCTGCTGGTAAAATTTTATTACTCCCCCTATCTTTATTACTAATCTTAGCAATTAAAACCGCACCTAATGTTATAATTATTGGATTTATTATTCTATATAATACTGCATCATATTTTACTAAAATTGATAATAGTACATGAACCCATACTCTTCCATTTACATTTAACTCTTTCCACATAAGCTTTGGTAAATATGAAATTCCATTTTGAATATCCCTAGAATAATACAAATCATCAGCATATATATATACATACCTATGTATTATATACATTGATAACATTAGTAAAATAAATGGAATAAAATTCTTAATTATTGATACATGTTGTTTTTTATTTTCACTTATCATATGTCTTCTCTCCTAAAATGACTTTAAAATAAATTTTACTAAAACCGGCTTGGAGTTTTATTATAACATAATATCACTAATTTGAATTTTCTTTTCCCTATTTTCTGACCTTCAGTTGAATTTCTCTAGACCAATGAGGTAATTTCCCTAGGACCTATCTTTTCATTATTCTATTGGTTCCACAAACTTCTCTCTATCAATAAAATATCTATTAAATATTTCATTTTTTTCTATACTTTCTTCAATAATTTTCCCAAGTGTAAAAGCATTAATTAATCCTTCCATCCCCTCATTTGCACAAATCACAAATCCACTTGCAAGCTTTTCTCCTGGAATTGTAATACCTGTACATTTACACATATTTATTGCTTTAACTATTCCTTTTCCCCCATTTGATGTGATTTCTTTTTCAGCCTTACCTTTAAAACTTCTTTGGATAGTTTCATCATAACCATATACATCTATTGGCCCTTCATAAGTTAAAATAATATCTGCAATATCATTATTAAATATATTCTTTATTTCTTTTATAGCAATATTTCTTTCATATATATTATCAAAAGAGTATTCTATGAATTCAAATTTTGCCTTAATATTTTCACTACTTGCTTTATCCTTAGCAGACTTATCTACTAAACTATCTTCTAATTTAGTCATCAATTTTTGCTCTGGATCATTCTTAAACTTGTCCTCCAGATTTTCTTCTAGCTTCTCTACTGCCTTGTCCACCAAATTTTCCCTATCTTCGTCCACTAAACTATCCCATTGATTATCTCTTAATTTGTCCATCATATTACTATTTTCATTTATATAATTAATTGCTTTGTCTATTTCTAATCTCATGTCCATTCCATCAGGTAAAACTATTGAATTATTCTTAGGTATCAATACTCTTATTTTATCTTCACTATATTTTATTTTCTTTTCTAATATTTCTTCAACTACATCTTTTAATATATGGAAGCTTTTCGATATTACTCCAATTCCTCCTGTAAAAGATATACTATCTGTGGATAAACTTTCCTTTCCTGTGACTAATCCAACTCCTGATCCTATAAATGAATATAAATTAGTACTAAGTGCTGGTGCTAGTACTGATCCTCCACCATCTGTTCCTATTCCAAAGTCATTAATCCCTTTAAGGATATTAATAGCTGTTCCACTACTTGATCCTGTCATGCATCTATATGTTAATGGATTAATTAAATCTGTATCTATACTTCTACCAAGATGAGACATTTTATCTATAGTTGCAAATAAATATTTAGAATTTTTCCTTAATTTGTCCACCAAACTTATAGGAATATCCACAGTATTTTTAACTCCAAAAGTTAAATAATCATTATCTTTATCATTTACTTCTTCTCCTAAAGAATTATTTATAGAAATAACAGACCTACATAAATTTTGCTTTGCTAAAACTTTAGTCTTATGTAATTTTATTTTCTTCTCATCCATTGAACTAACCTCCTATTATATATACTAGAAAATTTTTAATCATCAAAATTTGATTAAAGTAAAAATATTAGATAGCAGTTAATTTATACTTATTAATAATAACTTTATAGTTGTACTAAATAAAAATAGATAAACTAAAATAAACTACCTTAAATTTGCATTAAATAAAATTAGAGAAATTAAAATGAGTTACAAATATTAAGCTTTCTTTAATATTCAATTTCCTTATTTTAACTTCTCCATTATATAAAATTATTTAGTTTTTATTTATTGTTTATTTCTTATGCTTCTTCTATGTTTATTTTTATCTTTTGATATTTCAAATTACCTATAAACTCTATATCTAAATCTTAATTCACATAATCTTAATTCACATAATCTTTATTTAAATAATCTTATTCATATTATCTTTATTCACATTATCTTTATTCACATAATCGCAATTTACATAATCTCTATTTGGAAATTTGTAAATTATTTATATAGCCTTTACAAAACAATCTCCTATATAATCTTTATATTAAAATCTTAAACTACTTATTTAAAAATTCTATAATAGTTTGCTTAAAAAACTTGTTCCATTTTCAGGTGCCTTTACTTTAAAGTAATCTGCAACTGTTGCTCCCACATCTGAAAGTGTTTCTCTTACACCTACGAATCCTTCTTTTATATTTTTTCCATAAATCATAAGCGGAACCATTTCTCTTGTGTGCTTGCTATGTCCTATTGTTGGATCATTTCCGTGATCTGCCATTACTAGTAATATATCATTATCTTTTACTGTCCCTATAAGCTCACCTATAAGCTTATCTGCAATTTGAAGTTTTTCTGCATATCTATCAACATTTTCAGCATGCCCTGATAAATCTGTTTCTTGTACATTACAGCATATAAATCCTTCTTTTACTTCTTTAGATATTTCTATTGTCCTCTTCAATACCTTTTCTGTATCTACCATAGGTATACTTGTACCTTTTTCATTTATAACTACATCTGCCACTTTTCCCAATAAGTAAACTGGTACATTTTCTTCAGATAATATTGTTGATACTTGTGTATTTGGATTAACTCCATATCCTAAGTGTATACATTCGTATCCTTCATTATAAACACCTGACTTAGGTGCATTTATTCCTATATATCCACCATCTTTTTCTTCTTCTGCATTTAATATATCTTCTAAAGTAATTCCTTTTCCTCCAAAAGTTATAACTCTAGGAACTGTTGCAATAGATCTAACTATATGACCAATTTCTAACACCTTACTAAAAGGTATTAAACCTAAGGCTGATGTTATATTAAAGGCTTGGCCTAAATCACATTCTATATTATCTGCAACAGTAAGAGCATCTTCAACTACTAAATACTTTTCTTTCTTACCTTCCTTATAATAAACTTTATATCCTGCTTCCTTTATTGCATTATATATAGCTTCTATTTTATTTTTAATAGGTTCTCTAAATGGCATCTTTGGTTTTGTTCCCATTATTTCTTGATGTCCAAAGAAAGTATCTGCTCCAAAATGAGTTAACTTTCCCTTTCCAAACGTTGCATGCGGATTTTCCTTCATTCCATTTATTTCTGTTCCTAATATATTAATAAGACCTAACTTTTCAAGATTTGGTAAAGTTACATCTTTTCTTCTTTCCAAAATATGAAGACAAGTATTTGAATTTATATCCTGAGGTCTTGTTTCTTTAACATCATCCATTTCTCCAATTCCAAAACCATCAAGTACAATTACAATAAATTTTCCCATATTAATTTCCTCCTTTTTAAATTGTGAATACAATTTATTAATGAAAGAATGAAAAAATTTAAAAATGAAAGAATTAATGTTGTTTTGCTACGCAAAACTTAAACTATAGCTGTAAAGCACTTTCTATTCAAAGTTCATTAATGCCCTTTTACGAAACTCTTTCACTAGTAACTTTTCATTTTCTTCACTTATAATTAAAAGAAACTTCAGCACAAGGTTGTGGTATTATCCCATCCTCATCATCCATTTCTTTTCCTCTAATTATTTATTCAGTTTTATAATCAATAATTATAAATTGCGAATATAAAGTCCAATATAACTAGGTATGTTTCATTTATCTTCGCCAACTTATATTTCTCACTTAAAATTATTAATTGAAGAATTAGCCTCATTAATGATATGTATTAAATTGGAGATTTTATTATAATGAGAAACTACAATTCTTATTTAAGATATCTAAGATGGCGTTAAGAATTTTTATTGTTTGAGCGCAGCGAGTTATAAAAATTTAGCCATCTTAGATATCTTAAATTTAGAATTGTATTCGATATTATATAAAAATCGGAAAGTTAATACATATCATTATGTTTAATTCTCTATTATCCATTGATTCTTCTTCCTTGTGAGTCGTAAATTCCAACTATTTCTGGATTTCCACTCTTTATTCCATTAACTATTGCCACATTGCTCCTTGTAACAAATATTTGAGTTCTAAAAGCCATGATTACTGTATCTGATACATTACAGTTTTCTGATAGTTCAAAATGATAATCTATACTTTCATCTGTTGGTGGAATTACTTTAATCATTTTTGAATCATCCATATCTGTTCCAACTAAAGCATTTTCCATATGAGATCTTCTATAATGACCTCCACCATAGCAATAAGCTCTATCTAATAAATTGTGTGATACTTCACTTACATAAACCATTGCTGGAAGTTCATCTCCATCATTAAATTTATGATATGGAGTACTTCCTGTTAGTCCATGTCCTGGTTCCCCGTGAGTTCCACCTTCTTCATATATTTTCTTTATGGAATTAACACAGGTAGCTGATGGCATATTTAATTGATCTATTTTTACATTGAATTCTTTTTCTAATATGTCTTTTGCTTCTTTAATTGTATCTATATTATTTGTTCTTTTAATTTCATTGCTTTCTTCATCAAACAAGAAACATGGAAATGAAGTTACACCAGCTAAATTTAAATTTTTAAGCTTAACTAATTCTGCTCCTACACTTTTAAGTTCATTTAATTTAAATCCACCATATTGTCCTGAATATAAATTATCATTTTCACCTAAGACTCTTAGCATTATATTTTGTTTTATATTAAGCTTTTCACAAACCTCATTAATTTCTTTTGCTTTTTCAATTGAGTAAACTGTAATATAATCTGGTTTAGACTTAATTACTTTTTCAATTAAAGCTTTAGGAATTTGAACTAAGTGTCCAACATGACCTATCTTTATTCCGTTATCTATCATGACTTCAGCTTCTTTGAAGTCTACCACTACTGCTCCATCATATCCAAGCTTCATAAATTCTTTGCAAATAAGAGGATTTCTACCTATTTGTTTTGTCATAAAATAAAGCTTTATACCATACTTATCTGCTTCATCTTTAAGCTTTTTTGCATTTTCTATTAAAGTATCTAAATCAATAACATAAGTATCTGGTATTATTACTCCTTCTTTATGGAGCTTAAATGCAGCTTGAACTAATTCCCTATTTCTTTCTATGGTCTTTTCAAGAAACATCCTTACTCCTCCTTACTTAATTTCTTTTTTAACATCCTCAATTGCACTTTTTAATATTCTTATTATTGTATCTGCCCCACTTCTCATTGGATTTACTCTTATCATTCTTTTTTCTAGAGTAGGATCAGCAGCTCTAAACGTTCCTGATACTCTATACATCATTGGAACAAATTCATATTTTGATTCTGATCCTACAGGATGTGATGCTGCTCCATATTTTGTAGCTAACTCTAAAACTTCTTCTGCTATATCTTCATTTAATTCAACTAGTAAAACTTTTGATTGAGCATTTGCAAGGAATGCATCTTTTACTCCTTCAACTTCACCACATTTTAATCTTGTTACAAGTTCCTCATTAACCTCTGATTGAATTGCTAATGAAACTGGTGCATATACAAGTCCTCTTAATGCCTCCATAGCTTCATGACCTTGAACTTGGCTTCCTCCTGAGTAATTTAGTGAATAAACTTTATCTACAAGTTCCTTATTTCCTATTAATACTCCAACGCCTTCTGGGCCTAATATCTTAAAGCAAGAAAAACTTCCAAGATCAGCTCCACATTGATTTCCTATTTTCTTTACCTTTAAAGCTGCATAATTATCATCAGTAATTATTTTTATATTAGAATTTGATTCTTTTATTGCAGTTATAACTTCTTCTAAGTCATAAGAATCATCAATCTTTTGTCTTGTATTTTGAACTAATGCCCCTTTTATATGTGGATTTTTTAATACTACATCTTTTACATCATTTAAATCATTAAAATTAGCTTTTATAATCTTAAGTCCCATAGTTTCAATAGTGACTTTTGAAGTTGGATATATTGGAGCATCATGAACTAATATTGTATCTCCACTTTCCATAAAGCTAATTAATCCCCATCTTATGGCACCTGTCCCTGCACCTCTTACTAATATTGCAGCTTCTGCATCAAAAACTTCTGCAAAAACATTTTCTACTTTCTTAGTATAAGTAGGTTTATTCAATCCTTTAACAACACCTAAGTCACCTAAAGATAGAACTTCTCTTCCATCAAAATGCTTTGTTATTGTATCTATTATTTTAAATTGTAGTTTTTTTGCTTCATCTAAACTTATTGAGTGTAATGGGTATGTTCTCATAACTCTTCCTCCTACTTAAGGTTATAAATATTTTTTATATTATTAACTAACATATTTTCTATATGCTTGCTAGAAATTTCATTTTCATATAATCTTGGCAGAAAGCTATCTATTAAATAACTATAACCAAGTCCACCATTTTCTCTAAAGTGAGATTTTCTTGTAATATCCATAGACATAACTATTTGATTGCTATATCCTCTTTCACAAAGAGCCTTTAACCATTCTGCTCTTTTTTCATCTGGCTGATAATTATTTTTCCCAATTGTATCAAATGCTATATTTACACCAGTATCTAATAATCTAAACATATATTCTAAGTCTCCACTTAAATCTATATGACTTAATGTAACCTTAGATAAATCTACATTGAAATTTTTAAATATCTCAATTTGTTCAAGTCCTAATTTCCCAAGTGTTGTATGTGTTATTATTGGAACTCCAGTTTCAAGATGTGCCATACATGAAGCTTCAAAAACCTTCTTTTCCATTTCTTCTATTTTATTTAAACTAGTTCCTATTTCTCCTATTACAGAAGCCTTTACCGATGTTTCATCTATACCATTTATTATTTCATCTACTAAAATATTTGCCATCTTCTTCTCATTTATTTTATAAACCTCTTCTGGAAGAAATGGTTCTTTATAATATCCAGTTGATTGAAGAATATTTAATCCAGTTTCATTAATAACTTCAGCTACATATTCAGTGCTTCTACCCATTCCTCTATTTGTAACATCTATAATAGTAGAAACTCCTTTAGCTTTTAAATCTTTAAATTCTTCAATAGTTTGCTTCTTATTATTTAAAAAACAATCTGCATCTTTTTTTACACCAGATAAATCTATAGTAATATGCTCATGTGCATAAATTATTTCCTTATTCATATAAACACCCCTTTGTTCAATTGATAATTGAAAATTGATAATTGACAATTAGATGGGATAATTCAGCTAGTTCTGGATTATTTAAAATTAAATTTTCTTAAACTCCTTAGATTTTATTCATTAATTATCCATTGTGCATTGTCAATTATCAATTGTTCCAACTCAGCTCGTCTGAGTTATTACCTTAATTATCAATTGTGCATTATCAATTATTAATTGTCCTCTTGCTCTTTCGAGTTATTATCTCAATTATCCATTTTTAATTATTTATTATTCATTGGATTCTTGCTTGTCCGAATCATTTCCATAACTCTTTTACTTTTTCATTCTTTAACTCCTCATTTTCATAACTCAGCTCGTCTGAGTTATTACATAAATTGTCCATTTTCCATTGTCAATTATCCATTGATTAACTTGGTATTACATATAATCCAACTAAGTATAGTATGTTAATTAAAACTCCAACTCCAATTGCTCCAACTGGACCAACTGCCATATCTACTATTGGTTTCTTTGAAGTTTTGTTTAAAACGTATAAACCAACTACTACGAATAATCCAAGTCCTGGTGCCATAGCTTGTGCAGCCATCATACCACCTATTAATAAAGCTACTTCTAATACTTTACTCATAGCTGTTCTTATGTTATCTCCACATTTTCTAACTCCCGGGAACTTGTCCATCAACTTAGCTAATACATCTAAGAAATAGATTTCTAAAGCCATTACTGCAGCTCCTGCAACAAATGCTAATATTGGGTTTCCAATTAAAAATCCAGTAACAAATACAAATGTCATACCTGCTGGTGCATATACTCCAGTTGAAATTGCTGTAGTTGCAACTAGTGGTATAAATCCTATACCTCTTGCAAATGCTGTCATTGCAGCTTCAGTTGTTTTTCCTTCTGCTAAAAGATTTAAGCTTATTGGGTCTCCAGCTACTAAAGTAAGACTAGTTGCTGCTGATATTAATCCACCCATTAATGCTAATAAAGGTAAATTCTTTTTGATTTTCTTAACTCTTTCTGCAAAAATTGCTACTAAATCAATTTGTGGAGCATTTGGATCTGGTTTTTCTTGCATTGCAAAAGCAATCATTATTATCATACCTGCAAGTAATGCCATACCTTCTTGGTCTAACTTAACGCTAGCACCATTTACAGTGAAAGTTCCATATATTGCAGTTATTTGTCTAACTATTAAAGCAACTATTCCTGTAAGAAATCCTTTTTTAATTCCAAATTGATAAGAAACAACAAGTGCTGGGAATACTGCAAAAGCAACTGTTATTGGAGTTCCAACTTGCTTTAATGCGTCTAAGAAATTAACTGGTAACATTGCAAATAAATCAACTACAAATTGTAATCCATAAACTATACCTACTCCATAAAGAGCTCCTACTACTCCTGATATAGCTAATCCTTTTTTACCGCTTGGACAAAAAGATCCAATGATATCAGTACCTAGTAATATACTGTGAATCAAGATAATGGATGCAGCTATTGATACTGGAATACCAAAACCTATAACTAATCCAAAGCTGATTGCAAAAGATGTTGCTGCTAAAGCTTTCTTGTCCATTCTTCCTTCTAAGTATTCTGGAACTATGGCTCTAAATCCATCATTGAAAACAGCTATACCAGCATTTGATAATATTGCTGCTAATGCACCTAAAAGTGCTACAACTAAATATTGCATAAATAATACCTCCTAAAATTTTATAATATGATATTTATTGAATAACTAAATTTATATATGCTCTCAATTCTGATATTTTTTAAAACAAGCATGCTATCCTTTCATATGCTAATAGTTTTTATAGCATATTTTTTATAGCATATATTAAAAATATACAAATTACTAAATATATAGATTAATAGATATATATATTATTAAAGAAAGCATATAGTTATAACTTGCTAAAATATCTTTACTTAAATCACGTAAAATCTAATAAATTTTAGTGATTTAAGTAAAGGCTATTTTGCAAATTAATATTTATTTTTATAGTAGATATTTAAGAATTATTGGTATAACTTCTTCTGCGTGTTGTGCTGTAAATCCATATGCTTTTTTTCCTGCTTCAACTTCTGCTTTTATTTCTGCTTCACTCTTAATATTTCCTGGCATTGATACTGTTGCGCATTGTCCCATTCCAAGTAGTGCTATTGCCATTGCAAGTGCTCCACCCCCACCAGTGTTACATGCTCCTAAGTAAAAGTCTGCTGTTCCTGTTTTTATTGCCATTGCTGCTTCTATATCACTTTTTATTTCTATAGTTGCTCTGTCTCCTGCTATTTTTGCTGTTATATCTGCTACTCTTTGCTTGTCTATTTGTCCACCTATTACTATTTTCTTCATTTTTTATTCCTCCAATACAAATTTAATTTTTAATATTGATATTAATTCCGTTTTAATAACTTTATTCCCAATTTTTATAAGTTACTTTAAACTTAAGCTTTTGTTCTCAAATTTCATACTGAGCTCTCGTACTCAAATATACTTTTAATCTTACTTAATAGTTTCAACTTACTTGTCCATATTTTTTCTCATATATTATCTGCAAATTATATTTTTTCACTTACATGGTCATTATCTGTAGTGACATACAATTTCTTTATCTTAATGTTTATTATAAACCCATATTATACTCGTATTTTTAAATCGTATACAAGTCGGCTATATTTATTTATTACAATCTACCTCACTTATACAATTAGTCTTCAGATTACCCTAACTATATTAATGTACAAACATGCATAACTACAAAATCAAGTTCTGAATCTGGAATTTCACCTATGATACTTTCTAAATCTTTTACTACTTTAAGAGCTTCATCATAATTTTCATTTTCTTTTAAGGATTGTGCTACAACATCATCTAATTTATTTACTAAATTATTTTCATCAATTCTTCCTAAGGCAGAACATAAATGAGTTATAAACATTGAGGCATTTTCTTCTAAAAGCTTTACTCCTCTTTTTTCTTCAAAATAATTTATAACTTGTATTATTTTATTGTAATTTTCTTTTGATAATTGTCCTGAATCTCTTAATATATCTAATCTTAATGTTAATTCCATTTTAAAGCCTCCAACGTACATTTTTTTGTATTTTGATTTTAACAATACCTCTAATATTGAGGCATTATCTTCTTTTCCATAACCAATCTTTGATATTCTTTCACATCTTCTACATTTAATACCCTAGAAAATAGTGCTGGAACAATAGAGTTGTCCTTATTTGCAATTATTACTGCTTCTGTGTCTTTAATATTTTTGCTCTCCCTATTTATAGGAATAAATTTCATATCATCTTTCCTATCTTCAATATCATCTAAATTCCATATAGCAGCATCTATTTTATTATCTTTTATAGCTGTAATGAATTGACTGTAGTTTAATGGAACATATTCAACTTCTATATCTTCAAAATATATTTTACTTAACATAAATTGATCTATAGATGAATTATCTATTCCTACCCTTGTCCCTCTTTTAAATTCACCGTTAAATTCTTTAGAAACCACTATTATATGTTCATTAACATAACTAAAATCTCCAAAGGTTTTAACTATTTGTATTGGCTTGTTGTTTTCTAAATAATAATCTGCTGTTAGTCTTGAAGTAACTGCAAAATCATATCTACCATCTTCTAAAGCTTTTAATCTATGATTAGACCCTCTCATGAAAGCTAGATTTGTATTAACTCCACTATCATTTAGGCATTTACAAAGTCCTGTTGCCAAACCTTCATACCTCTTAGAATAAGGTAACGGCATAACTCCTACTAAGGATTTTATTCCTGTAAGTTCTAGAAGTCTTATGTAATCTATATCTTTTACAAATGTTCCTAAGTGTCCTCTAGATTCTAAAGTTATTGCATTATGATCTTTTAAAAATTTTAAAGCAGATTGTATTGTTCCTCTAGCACTTTCATAACTTTCAGCAAGCTCTGCTACAGTTTTAATTCTATCACCTTCATTAAGAGATAAAAATTCAACTGCTAAAGAAGTAATTGCTATTCCAAGCTTTTGCATAAGCTTACTTTGAACGTCCAATTTACCACTCCCTTATATAAATGTACAATATTTTGTATATTTATAATATAACATCTTTTGTTTACATTTACAATAGTAATTTCAAACTTTCTGAAAACATTTTAATTTCTAATTTTCTAAGTCCGCAGATAATCACCCTAAATCACAGAAAACTCAAAAACTTTATCTTTATCTATTTAGCAAAAATATAACCAATTTACCAAAATAATAATCATTAAAGAAGATGTTTATAAAAATATTATTCTATATAATATAATATAAAATTCATTTATAATATACATATGAAAGGGTGATTTAATAATGAAATATTGTTCATTCTGTGGATCTCCTGTAGATTCAATATTTATTGATAAATGTGAGCATTGTGGAGAGGATTTAGTTATTGAAAATGATAGTTCAAGTAATATAAACAAAAGTAAAAGTTATAATCTTAATAACAATAAAGATTATAGTTCAAGTAAAAGTAATATCTATTCTCGCTATAGCAAGTATAAAGAGGTTTATGATGAAAATAATAATTTATTATATAAGGAAGTTCAATCTTTTGACGATATAGAAAATATAACATTTAAATCTTTATTTAAGAAAGATAAGACTTTTAAGCAATATTCTGATGTAAAATCTAGAAATAATCAGGATATAAAATCAGACAAGCATCAATATATAAATTCGTCTAAAAATTCATCTTCTACTTATTCTAATTCTTATAATAATTATTTACCTAATGCTCTTATTTCTTTTTTTAGTAATTTAAATGCAACCAGTAAATCTTCTTTCTGGTATAAGAATAAGTATATAGCAGCTTTTATTTCAATTTTCTTTGGAATATTTGGTGCACAGAAATTCTACTTAGGAAAATACAAGATAGGAATAATATATTTAATATTAAGTTTCACAGGTATTATAGGAGTTATTGAATTAATAAGTTTAATTGAAGGATTTATATATTTATTTACACCTGAAGAACAATTCATTCAAAAGTATTTATAAATAAAAACATTTAGCCTCAGGGGCAGTACCCCTGAGGCCATTTATTATTTCTAAAAACTTACAATAGTTTTTCTAAGTTCTCTACTAACTCTTCAATAGCATCAACATATTTATTAACTATTCTATCAGCTATTTCATTATACATATTTTCATTATAAATGTGTGATTTAGAATCCCTATCTTCTAATAAATTTATCCATACCTTATCATCTGAAATCAAATTATTCACATATGCCTTCTTAAAAATAGTACGTGGAAATTAATTCTCTAGGGTAACTCCTAAATACTTCATAAATTCCTTTAAGGTTTTATGAGTTAGCTCATAAGTAAATCCAAATCTTTGTATTAAACTATCTCTTATTATATCATTTTCCCCATCATATAAATCACTGACTTCTTTTAATCTTGAATAAGCTTTTTTTAAATTCATATATTTAAAGTCAATGCTTCTCATATATAACTATCCCTTCTTTATTTACTTGTTCAATAAATAATTCATACTTTATTGAATTCATATTTGAAAAATCAAATTCTAGCAAGGTAGTAGTATTATTTTCTATATCTTCTATAAAATCTAATAGATCTGAATAATCAACGGCTGAATATATTGCTAAATCAATGTCACTTCTAGGTGAATTATCTTTTCTTGCTCTTGAACCAAATAAAACTACTTTTTTAATATTATGATGTTTTCTAGATATTTCTTTTATTTCTTCTATAATATCTTCATCTAAATTATAGTCTATTTTATTAAGCAAACAATCACCTCTTTCACATTAAAAAATTATATCTATAATTATATTTCATATAACGTTTTATAAATACTAACATTGTATAATTAATAATGATACTAATATTATATAATTAATTCAAGATTAATAAAATATCTATACTATTCACATTATCTCTATTTTCACTTTAATACTTAGCAATTACTAAAATAAAAAGTATTCTATTACTCATAAAACTAACTCTTAAATTATCTCTTAAATTATAAAAACAAGAACTCATATATAACTGCTTATTATGAGTTCTTGTTTAATTTGATAATCTATATTTCTTAATTCTTTCATTAAAAATTATCTATTCATTAAAAAGTATCTATGCTTTCCTATCCTTTATAATAATAAATACTCTTTGCAGTATTATAAATAAGCATAAAAGTGCCGCTACAACAATCTTTGTCCACCAAGAGCTTAATGTTCCTTCAAAGGTTATTATTGTTTGTATAACTCCTTGTGTTAGTACTCCAAGTAAAGTTCCAAATACATATCCAACTCCACCTGTTAGCATTATTCCACCTATTACAGCTGATGCAATTGCATCCATTTCTAGTCCAACCGTATGCTGTCCGTAACCTGATAACATATAAAAGCTAAATACAACTCCAGCAAGTGCTGAACAAAATCCACTTAAGGTATAAACTAAAATTTTTGTTCTATCAACAGGTAGTCCCATAAGTCTTGCAGATTGCTCATTTCCACCTATAGCATATATTGTTCTTCCAAACTTTGTATATTGTAAAATATATATTGCTAATACTAAAACTATTAAAGCAATAACTACACTCCAGGAAATAAACCCATTACCAATTTTAATTCTAGCTTGACTTATTTTCGCATAAGTTTCATTAGTAATAGTTATAGTATCTATACTTACAAGGTAACATAATCCTCTAGCCAGAAACATTCCTGCTAATGTTGCTATGAATGGCTGAATTTTAAACTTTGTAACTAAAACTCCCATAATCGTTCCAAAAATACAGCCTATTATAAGCATAAGCATGATAACTACCCACGGATTCCACCCTTTATTTTCAAGGAGGTATGCAGATAACATACATACAAAAGCAATTACAGCTCCAACAGATATATCTATCCCTCCAGTAATAAGTACAAATGTAATACCAATGGCTGTTATAAGTAAAAATGAATTATCAATAAGTAGATTTAAAAATGTTTGTAATCTAAAGAACCCAGTGTACTTAAAAGCTCCAAAAGCACATAAAACTATAAATAAAACTACTGTCACAAATATAGGTAAGTATTTAGTTTGTAATATTTTGTTTTTCAATACTAGTAAGTTTTTCACTATTAACCCTCCTATTCTTATCAAAGAAATTCCTAAAGATAGCTCTAAATTCTTCAGATTGTAATAAACAAATAACTATTACAACTAAAGCTTTTACAACTAAAGTTACTTCAGGTGGAACTCCAAAAGAGTATATAGTAGTTGTTAAACTTTGAATTATCAATGCTCCAACTATACTACAAGGAATAGAAAACTTACCTCCAGACATAGAGTTTCCCCCAATAGCTACTGCTAAAATAGCATCAAGTTCTATATATAACCCTAAATTGTTTGCATCAGCACATTTAATATTTGAGCTTAATAATACTGCTGCAATACCTGCGCATAAACCTGATATTGTATAAACACAAACCTTAATCCAATCAACTTTAATTCCCACGTATCTACTTGCTTCTGAACTACATCCTGAAGATTCTACAAATAATCCAAATGCAGTTTTCTTAACAAGAAGCATTACAATTAAGAGACAAGCTGCTACTATATAAATAGAAAATGGTAATCCAAATAAATATCCTCCTCCAAAAAAGAAGTATGGTTTATAGTAGATTGTAATTATTTGAGCCTTTGTTATAAGCTGAGCTATTCCCCTACCAGCAACCATCAATATCATAGTTGCAATAATTGGTTGAATCTTTATTTTTCCTATCAATATACCATTCCAAAAACCAAGAAGAGATGCTAATAATAATCCAATAATAATTGCTAAAGGCATTGGAATTAAACTAACATATTCTTGAACTCCATCTACAAAACTCATTTGCCCGCCAATTAAACTAGCAACTACAGCTGCTGTAATTGCAATTACAGATCCAACTGAAATATCTGTACCTGAAGTTGCTATTACTAGAGTTAAACCTATTGATAAAATCATTAAAGGTGCTCCTCTATTAATGATATCTATAAGACTACCAAACAAATGACCATCCTTCATTTCTATTTTGAAAAAACCTGGAGTAAAAAATAAATTAAATAATAGAACTAAAAATAGTGCTACAAGAGGCCAAAATATTTGATGTTTTTTTATACTTTTTAATGCATTCATATTAATTACCTCCTGCTATAGTATTCATAATAATATTAGTTTCTAAGTCCTGATCCATAAGTTCCTTAATTTTAATCCTATCTCTTAAAACTATTAATCTACTACAAGTTCTTAGCATTTCATCTAATTCTGAAGAAATAAATATTACTGATATACCTTGCCTTGCTAAATCTAATACTAACTTTTGAATTTCAGCTTTTGTTCCAATATCTATTCCCCTTGTAGGTTCATCTAAAATTAAAAGCTTAGGTCTTGTTAATAACCATCTTGCCAAAATAACCTTTTGTTGATTTCCCCCACTTAATTCTTTTACAAGTTTTTCTGTAGATGGAGTCTTAATATCTAAAAGTTTAATATACTCTTTTGCAATTTTCTCTTGCTCTTTAATTGGAATATATTTAAACCAGCCTCTTTTTACTTGTAAAGCTAAAGTAATATTTTCTCTTATAGTTAAATTAGGTATTATACCTTCCTTTTTTCTATCCTCTGGACAATATGCAATTCCATTTTTCATTGCTTCTAGAGGGTTATTTATTTTACTTTTCTTATCATTTATAATTATCTCACCTGTATCTGCCTTTTCTATTCCAAATAATAAATTAACAAGTTCAGTTCTACCAGAACCTAATAACCCAGCTAATCCAAGTACTTCTCCCTTATAAATAACAGTATCAAAAGGCTTTAAAACATTCTTTTTCCCTAAATTTACTGCCTCTAATAAAATTTCTCTTTCGCTTTCATCTTTTATATTCTCAACTGGCTTGATATTTGAATTTATCTCACCATAATCTTTTCCAATCATTTTTCCTACTAACTGAACCTTTGATAATTCACTAGTTTTATACTCTCCAACTAGCTTTCCATTTCTTAAAACTGTAATTTTATCTGTAACTTCATATACTTGATCTAAAAAGTGAGTAACAAATATTATTCCTATACCTTGAGATTTCAAACTTCTCATTATTTCAAATAACTTTTCAACTTCTTTTTCATCTAGACTAGCTGTTGGCTCGTCCAAAATCAATATTTTAGCTTCAATATCAACTGCTCTTGCAATTGCCACCATTTGTTGAATAGCAATAGAATAACTATCTAAACTTTTTGTTACATCAATATCTATATTTAACTTTTTCATAGCTAAACTTGCTCTTCTATTCATCTCTTTCCAATTAATTGTTCCAAACCTCATTGGTTCTCTTCCAATAAATATATTTTCTGCTACAGATATGTTACTGCATAAGTTTACTTCTTGATATACTGTGCTAATCCCCAGCACTTGAGCTTCATATGTTGATTTTGGGTTTATTTTATCTCCTAAAAAAATTATTTCTCCACTATCTAGCTTTTCAACTCCTGTTAATACTTTAATTAAAGTTGATTTACCTGCTCCATTTTCTCCCATTAATGCATGTATTTCTCCACTATTTAAAGTGAAATTAACTTTATCTAATGCCTTAACTCCTGGAAATTCTATGCTTATATTATTCATTTTAAGTAATATATCTTTTTCTTTCATAGCTACATCTCCTTTTTTCAGATTTAACATAAGCTGTTGCAAATATAAATTATTAGATGCAACAGCTCACATTAAATTAAAGAAAATTAATTAAAATTAATATTTTCTGTTTGGTAAATCTTGTGCTGCTGTATCTTGTCTAAATACACCTTCTTCTGATGGTATATATTTAGTAACATCTTTACCTGCAACTATATCTTCACAAACATCAAAGAATTGTGGTCCAAGTAGTGGGTTACATTCAACTGTAACATTTAACTTTCCAGCTATCATAGCTTCAAAAGCACCCTTAACTGCATCAACTGAAACAATCTTTATATCTTCACCTGGCTTTTTACCATACTCTTCAATAGCTTGAATAGCTCCTATTGCCATATCATCATTATGTGCAAATAAAGCATCTATATTTTCACCATCTGATTTTAAGAAAGCTTCCATAACTTCTTTACCTTTAGCTCTTGTAAAATCACCAGTTTGAGACTTAATAATTTTTATATCTGGATATTTTTCTTTTAATCCCGCTAAAAATCCTTCTTGTCTTCCAACTGCTGCTGAAGATCCTACAGTTCCTTGAAGCTCAACTATATTTCCCTTTGAATTTATTAATTTAGCAAGTTCATCTACAGCTTTTTTTCCTTCTTCTACGAAATCAGAACCTAAATAACAAGTATAAAGATCTTCTGAAACATCTGCCTTTCTATCAACTAATACTAATGGAATACCTGCATCCTTAACTTCTTTAAAAACAGTTTCCCATCCAGATTCAACAACTGGAGATACACCTATAACATCTACCCCCTGTGCTATAAAAGAACGAATTGACTTAATTTGATTTTCTTGTTTTTGTTGTGCATCAGAAAATTTTAGTTCTATTCCCCTCTTTTCAGCTTCCTCCTTAATAGAATTAGTACATGCAGTTCTCCATTCACTTTCTGCGCCTAATTGTGCATAACCTACAACTATTTTCTTATCTCCTCCAGATTCTCCTTTTCCTTCTTCTTTTACCTTATCTCCTCCGCCAGAACATCCAATGGAAAGAGCCATTGCTCCAGCAAGTACTAAAGATAATAACTTTTTAAATTTCATTTTAAATCCCCCTCATAAACCTTTTTGATTACGATTACAATTAAATTTTAATCCTATTCCCATAAAATGTATTTACAATAAAAAAGTATAATTTATAAATTTCTGCACAAAAAAGGACATGCACATCGCTTGTCCTTTAAATTTATTTTTCTTATTTATAATATTCTTTTGATTAAAACCATTAAAGCCATTAAAACCTTACAGAAGAAATTAAAATTAATCTATTTCATAATTTGGAACAAATTATACCTCTGATTTTTTCATTCTTTTATTTTTTCATTCTTTTATTCTTTCGCTCTTTCATTCTTTTATTCTTTCGCCCTTTCACTCTTTCGCTCCTAATAAGCTCTATTTAGCCATTCCCTATCAAAATTTTCTTCTTCAAATATCTTTTCATCTGTGATTATCATTCTTGTTGTATCTTTTCCACATAGTATATCCTTTGAAATCTTCATTATTTCTGGTCCAATAAGAGGATTACATTCTATTATGCAGTTTATTTTTCCTGATTTCATAGCTAAAATTCCTTGCTTTATTGCATCTATTGATACTATTTTTATATCTTTACCTGGCTTAATTCCATGTTCCTCAATAGCTTCTATTGCTCCAAGTGCCATATCATCATTGTGAGAAAAAACTAAAAGCTGTGAATTACTATATTTTTTATAGCTTTTATCAAGGAAATTTTTCATTGCTTTTTTGCCACCTTCAAATGTATAATTTCCACTATCAGATTCAACTATTTTTATATCATCTACTGCTGATACTACTTCTTCAAAGCCCCTTTTTCTTTCTGTAGTTGGTGTTGATCCTAAAATGCCTTGAATTTCGAAAACATTTATATTTTTGTCCAAATTTTCTATACACCATCTAGCTGCTCGCCTACCTTCTTCTTTGAAATCCGATCCTACAAATGTATTATATAAAGTCTTATCCTCAATATTTATAGTTCTATCTGCTAATATGACTGGTATATTAGCTTCTTTTGCTCTTTTTAAAACTTCTTCAAAACCTTCTTCTTTAACAGGTGAAAAAGATATTATATCCACACCTATATCTATAAATCCATTTAATATATCTACTTGCTTTTCATAATTTAAATCTGCTTCTGCATAAATTAAATCAATACCAAAATCACTTGCTGCATTCTTTATGGATTTTTCATTAGCTTCTCTCCAACCACCTTCATTACCAACATTACAAAAACCCAAAGTTATTTTATCACTTTCCTTATTCGTTTCCTTTTTCAATTTATACTCATTAATATTCTCTTTAGTAATTAAACTACTTCTTAAAATAACTTTTTTAGGAATTCCCTTTTCTTTATTTAAAATATCAATTGCATATTGAATAGCTTCTTTCCCTCCGGTTGGACAAGTAAAAGTTCCATAAAATGTTCCTTGGTCAACTAGGTTTACTCCTCCCATTTCCCCTGTTAATCCATCTATTCCAATAAACTTTACATCTTTCTTATAATTAGAATTTTTATATGCATTATATGCACCTAATGCCATTGCATCATTATGAGCAAAAACTAAATCAATATCATCATTATTCATAAAAATTTTTCTCATGTTATCTTCAGCTTCATCACGATTCCAATTTACACTAATATCACTTACTAAATTTATATTATTACATTGATTAATCCTACTTCTAAACCCATTACTTCTTTCAATCGTTGCATTAGAAGTTAAATCACCTTTTATTTCAACAATATTCCCACCATTAACTTCAAGTAAATCTAAAACACAATCTCCAACTTGTTTTCCTAAAGTGTTATTGTCAGGCCCTATATATAAAGTATAATCATATCCCTCTACACCCCTATCTAAAACTATTACAGGTATATCCTTATAAACTTCAGAAACCTTTTTTGTAACACTTCTAGAATTTGATGGCGAAATGATTAGTAAATCTATATCAAAATTCATAAGCTTATCAATATCATCAATTTGCTTATTTGAATTTCCAACAGCATCTAAATATATAACTTGAATATTATTATAATTACTAGCTTCTTTTTTTATTTCCTCATTTATTTTAATTTGCCAGGGCTCCATTAATTGAGATTGAGAAACTCCTATAATATACGTTTTTTCTTCTCCACTATTATCAACTTTTACATTATTAAAAATTATTACTCCTACTGTTAATATAGAAAAAACTCCAAGTAGTATAATAGCTATAAAATAAACAAAATCTTCATATTTAATCTTCATTATTTATACACATCCTATAATCATTAGGAGACATACCCATATGTTTTTTGAAAACACTACTAAAATAATGTTGTGTACTATATCCTACAAGTCTTGATATCTCATATATCTTAATAGAAGGTTCCTTCATAAGCTCTATTGAATTTTGAATTCTAATATAAGTTAAATAATCTATAAAGTTCATTCCAAGCTCTTTCTTTAATAACCGTGTTAAATAAGTTTGACTAATTCCAAGTTTATTAGATAACTTCTCTATTGATAAATTCTCATCTCCGTAGTTCTTTGCTATATATTTTTCAACTTCTAAAACAATAGGTGTTTTTTTACTTTTTTCTAAGATATTACTTTTTAATTTATCGAAAGTATCTTTAATTTCCATGGGATTATTACTTAGTAAAGATTTTTCAATTATAATGTCAATCTTAAATAAAGTACTTATTTTCTCTTCTAAGTTTATTAATACCTCTTTCCATACTCTTATAGATTCTACATCGCATAGTATTACTACTCTTGATGATGAATATTGAAAAACATATAAATTTTTAAAACTACTCATAAAATCCTTTGAAATATTAACAACACCATATGAAATTAACTCTCTCTCATTTTTGTTAACTATACCAACAAAATTCTTTTCTAATATTTTTATTAATGCAAGAGCCTTATTATTAGAATAATTTATATTAAAATTATCCATTCTTATTTTTAATTCATCAGCTTCTAATTTTCCATTTAACCAATCCTTGAAAAAGCTATCCTTTAAATAAGAAATATTATTTTCAAAAACCATGTTTTTAAAGCTTTCTTTTGCATTTTTCTTGCTTCTTAAAATAACCTCATCCTTTGCCTTTATAAAAACATTATTAAAATTCTCTCTATCAATTGGCTTTAAAATATAGTCAAAAGCTCTAAGTCTTAAAGCCGCTTGTGCATAATTAAATTCGTCATGTCCTGATATTATTATTACAACAGGATTGCATAGCACCTTATTTAACTCTTCTATTAATTGAATTCCATTTAAAAATGGCATGCAAATATCTAACAGTAATATATCTGGCTTCTTTTCTATAGCTAATTGTAGTGCTTCTTCTCCGTCCTCAGCTTCTCCTACTAGCTCCACTTCTTCTTCTTTCCAAGTTATTATACTTTTAATTCCTCTTCTTATCCTCGGCTCATCATCAGCAATTAAAACCTTAATCAAAGATAACTCCCCTCCTACCTTTTATAATCATTTTTAAATGGTAATCTTATTTCTACTTTTGTCCATTCTCCAAGCTTACTATAATAGTGTAGTCCGTAATTTTGTCCATAACTAAGCTTAATCCTAGTATTAACATTAGATATTCCATATCCAGAGCCACTTTCCGAATCTATACAAAAACTATTGCTTGTCTCTAACATAGAATTTATATTTAGTAACTTTTCTTCTGTTATGCCTGCTCCATTATCTTCCACAGTAATAATTATTTCATCTGCAACTTTTCGAAAATTAATATAAATTTTCCCCCTGCCTCTTTTTTCCTTTATTCCATGATAAATAGCATTTTCTACTATTGGTTGAGTTATAAGCTTTAAAATCAAAGTATCCAAAATTTCATTATGAAAGTTTATCTCATAGCTTAATTTATCTTCATATCTATATTTTTGTATAATTAAATAGCTATTAATATGTTCAATTTCATCTCTAAGTTTAATAACTTCCTTTCCTTTATTTAAGCCAATTCTAAATACTTTCGTTAATGCAGCCACTAACTTAACAATATCCTTTGCATTATAATCCTCTGCCATCCAGGCTATGGTATCTAAAGTATTGTATAGAAAGTGTGGCTTTATTTGAGCTTGCAATGTCTCCATTTCTGCCTTTCTTTTACTTCTTTGCTCTTCATATACCATATTTATAAGTTTTTTTATTTCACTTACCATATGATTGAAACTATGACCAAGTTCTCCAAATTCATTGCTATATTTATACTCTTCAAACTTTAAATCTAAATCACCTGATTCTACCCCCTTCATTAAAGTCCTTAATTCTCTAATAGGTGTTACAATACTATTTGTAAATAAAAGTGAGAAAAAAACAGCCAAAAAGGATGTAGCTATAGCTATTATTAAAGTAAACCTTTCCATAACTGTTATGTCTTTGGTTATATCCTCAAAAGAAAATACACCTATGCTTTTCCAACCCGTGACCTCACTTGTAGTGTACATTATCTTAAAAGTTTCATTATTTATAGAATGTATGAAACTATCGCTCTTATTATCAAAATTATTACTATTTATTCTATATATTATTGAATTAACTGGAGAATATACTATGTTATTATTATTATCTAAAAGATAAAAAAAACCTTTTTCTCCAATATAATTGTCTCTTATTATATCATCAAACTTTTTTAAATTAATATCAGCCATAACAACACCTATAGGTTTATTTGTCTCTTTATCTATAACGGCTTTGCTGATAGAAATTATATCCTCTGCACTATAACTTTTATATGACCTTAGATTTCTTCCAATAGGATTACTAAAAAAATATACTTTTCCACTTTCATTAATAGCCCCAGTGTACCATGTTTCTTTTATTAAAGAATCCCTTGTTTTTTTCTCTAATTCATTACTTATATATTTATTATAATTATTAACAATTAATAATCCAAAAATTTCAGAATTCACATCTGTATATACCTTTAAACTTTTCTTTATTCTATCCTCTAATATAGAAATTTCGCTAGAGCTAGAATCTTCTTCTGATTCTTTTAAAAAGTTTATTACATCCTCTGAATTAGATATATACATAAGAATATTTTCTACTGATTTTATATGGTTATCTATGTTCACTTCTATTTGTTTTATCATTTGCTCTGTATGCTGATTTACCTTCTTCTCAACAATCTTTGTGTAAATTAAATTTGCAAAGATTCCTAAAGTTGTTATAGGCAAAAAAGTTATAACCAAAAAAAATATTAAAAGCCTATTTCTTATCTTTCCTTTATACATAAATATCCAAATGCCCCCTAGTAAAATTATATATTTAATATACACAAAATGGAAGGTTAGTTTGGAAATAAATAATAGGCCAAAGGTTAATCTCCTAAGGCCTATATAAATAGATATTATTTTAATTCATATTTTCTTTTTCTTAATATAACTATTCCTACTCCTACTAGTACTAAAGATATTACAAGTATTTGAGTACTTGATACCACTGAACCAGTTGAAGGCAATTTATCATTACTACTTCCATTTGAATCACTTGGCTCATTTACATTTCCTTGATTATTTGACCCACCTTGATTTCCTGGATCACTTGGATTTACAGGCTTCTCTGGATTATTTGGATCACTTGGATCTGATGGTTCTGTTGGTTCTTCTGGATTACTTGGATTTTCTGGGTTACTTGGAGTTTCTGGATCTGTTGGATCACTTGGATCTACAGCTTCTGGAATTTTTTCGAATTTAGCATTCAATACTACATCGGAGCTAACTATAAATCTGTAAGTTGCATCTTTGCTGACCTCTTTTCCATCTTCATCGAACCAACCTATGAAGTTGTATCCTTTATTTGCTGTTGCAACTAAAGTAGCTTCTTGACCTTCTACATATTTTCCTGTTCCAGCAATTGAACCACCTTCTGTTTTGTTTACTGTAACTGTATATTCCTTTGGTGCTGGTAATACATAATTTACAGTATAAATATTTTTAGATCCATCTTCTGCACGTACAACTATTGTTGATTTATTATTATGAATTGGTAATATAGTTAATGCTGCATTTTCTTCTGAAGTTGCTTCAACTAATTCTGGTAATTTTTCTAAATTAATTGAGTATTCATTTATAGTTGGATCAAAGTTTTCTAAAGCTTTACCATCTATTTTTATTTCTGTTAAAGTGTTTGTAGTTTTAGCATTTTCTTGCACTACATATTCATAAACTTTTACTTCTGTTAATCCAATACAATTTCCAACTTGTGGTTGTTGTATATAAATTCTAATGCTATCAGTATTTATAACCTCATTTAAGAAATAAGTTGTTTCTCCTGCTGCATGTGATACTTCTGTTGTATTTGTATGTGGAGCAACAACATACTCTCCATTTTCATTTTTATAGCTAATTTCAACTTTCTTTGGAATTCTTGCACTTAAGTTATCTGTAAATAACCATAAATCTAGACGATCTATATCATATTTGTTATTCCAATCAAATTGGACATATGCTCCCTTAGGCTCACCATTTTCTCCAGTTAAATTACGCTCATTCCAGTTTGTCCAACGCTCATTAACATTTTCTCCACCATTTGTAATTCCATTATTGATAGAATTTAAGTTATCTGCTGTTACTACGCAACTTTGAGATAATGTTGGGATATCATCATTTTCACTTGAATTATTTATAGCAAGATTTCTAGCTGCTTTTAAAGCTGGAACTACACGTACATTTGCTATAACATTATAAGTTTCCTCTAATAACTCTACAGTACCAGGAACAGTAACATTTGTATTTTCAGTTGAAAAATCTAGACCATCAAGATTCCAATTAACAACAAACTCTTCTGATTCAGTACCATTTGCTAAATATCCTTTTACTGTCTTAGGAAGCGTAGGTGTATTTCCTGAATATGTGAAAGTTGATACATTTTCCATTGAAACTACATCACCAATTACATGTACATTAACAACTACTGCAATATCTGTTCCTGATAATTTACCGGTAACTTTAAATATTTGAGGAGCACTTAATTGAGCTTCATCATATTCATTCCAATCAACTTTTAAAGTTTCAGTAGTACCATCACTATATCTAGCTGTAACTTCTTTTGGTAATAATGGCTTTTCTTCTAATGATACATAATAATCTTTAACTATATCATAAGATTCTATATATTTGTTATCACCTGCTGTATTTACAGTATTGATAGTTATAGATTTAGATTCTAATCCTTCACCTGAAACAGTTAAAGTCATTTCGCCTGCATCCCTAGTTGATTGAACTATAACTAAAGCCTTACCACTAAATGCACTTCTAGTTCCTGATTTATCAGTTGCTGGTTTATACCTATCTGTATCAGCTGCATTTCCATTATCTAAACCAACTATTTTACCATTTCCCTCAAGAGTATAAGTTAATCTATTATTTGCACCTGAAGCTATGTTTCCATTTGCGTCTACTAAGTCAACAGTAATATAAGATAAGTCATATCCATCTGCACTTATAGTAGTTTTATCAGCACTTAAATCTACAGTAGATACTTCTCCATAAGTTGTAACTGAAGATCTACCTTCTGTGTTAGTTAACAAATTACCTTCCTTATCATATCCCTTTGCTTCTATTGTTCCAGCTTCATATGGAACAATAAAACTTGGATATAGTGAATCGTTTTCAAAAGTGTAATACTTATACCCTGCATCGGTTATATTCTCTGTTGCTGTTTTAGTTCCAATTAGTTTTCCATTTACATATAATTCAACTCTATAAGCATCTGTAAATACATCAACTTGAACATTTCCATTTTCAACTGGGATATCTTCTTCATTCCATGTTGGTAATACATGTAAGGTGTTTACATCATCATTCCATTGACTTTGATATAAATAATAAACGTCTTTTTCAAATCCAGCTGTATCAACTATACCAAAGTAACTTGATTTTGGAGCTGCTCCAACTCCTCCACCAACAGTACCAGTTCCTGTACCATTCCAAGGTGTAGGTTCTCCAATATAATCAAAGCCTGTCCACACAAATTCCCCTGCATTATAGTCATGCTTTATTGTGTATTTCCATGCATCACTTGCAGAGTGTCCCCAACCTACTTTATTTGCATTATTATCAAACTCAGGTAATTGAAGATCCCTTCTACTTTCATTGTTATGATTTCTAACTTTGTAATATCCTCTACTATGAACTGCACTACTAGTTTCTGATCCATAAAGTATCCAATTACTTTTGCTATTTCTTAAACTGTTAAATTGATTTTCATTAGCATAGTTAAACCCTACTATACCACCATTATTAGCAATAACATCTGAAATAGCTATAGCTCTATTATCCAATCCCTTACTTTTGTTGTCTCCAATAGTAACAGGTCTAGTTGTATCTTCATCTTGAATCCAATTAACAATATTTTCTGCAATTGTAGCATAGTTAGATGAATCTCCTCCTATCCCTTCTAAAACTTCGTTTCCTATTGACCACATAATTACTGATGGATTATTTATTGAAGTTTTAACCATTTCTCTAGCTTCAAATTCTCCCCAAGACATTCCTGGTTCCCCATTAATTATCTGGTTACCTTCTTCTATAGGAGTATTGAAGAATTTAGCAAAATCATTTACATTACCATTCTTAGAGTTTGTCCAAGTATCGAATGCTTCATTTATAACTAAAAGTCCTAATCTATCACAAATTTCTAATAACATTTGACTTGCTGGATTATGAGTAACACGAATTGCATTTACACCCATTTCCTTCATTATCTCCATTTGACGCTCAACAGCTCTATAATAAGATGCTGCTCCTAAAGCTCCTTGGTCATGATGCATACAAACACCCTTAAGCTTCATATTCTCCCCATTTAGCGAGAAACCTGTATCTCTATCAAAATTAAAATATCTGAATCCAAAGTCTACATAATAAGTATCAACTACTTTATCATTTACTATAACTTCATTTTTTACTTTATACATATTAGGGTTATCCACTGACCATAAAATTGGATTATTTACTACTGCAGTTTGCTTAAAAGTAAAACTTCCATTTGCAACTATATTTTCAGTTGTTTCTACTGGATTACTAACTGCTTCCCCATTAGAATTTACAACAGTAGTTTTAAGTTTAATATCATTATTATTATCTGATTCATTTTCTACAATTGTCTCAACTACTACATCAACATTTCCTCCTTTTTGTGATTCAACTTCTGGTGTAGTAACAGTTGTTCCTAAATGTGAAACATGGATAGAATCTGTAACTGTTAAAGTAACATCTCTATATATACCACTTCCTGAATACCATCTACTACTTGGAATTGGATTTTTTACTTTAACGGCTATTATATTTTCAGTTTCACCGTCACATATTAATTCATCAGTAATATCAAAAGCAAATGCTGTATAACCATAGTTATGTTCACCTACTAGCTTACCATTTACATAAACTTCAGCATTCATATAAACACCATCAAAATTTATAGTAAATTCTTTACCTTCATACTTTTCTGGAACAACAAAATGCTTACGATACCATCCAGTACCACCTAATAAAAACCCACTTTCTGCTTCACCTTCAACAGTAAAATCTCCTTCAATACTCCAATCATGTGGTAAGCTTAAAGAACGCCAAGATGAATCATTAAAATCAACTGCTTCTGCACCTGCTTGATCACCTTTGTAAAAGCGCCAATCTTGGTTAAATAATGTAGATCTTTCTCCATCCTTAATAAAACCTACATACACTGTTTCAGCATTTTGCTTTTGCTTAATTTCAGAGCTTAAAGATATTGCAGATGTTCTATTTGTTGGTACTAAGCTAGTCATTACAGACATCCCTACCAATAAAGCACAACATTTTTTTTGAAATGGTCTCATCTCAAATCCTCCCCTTATAAAATATCTTTTTTATTTATTTGAACAATATTATTAAGCATAAATTTTTTAATCTTATATAAGTGCTATTTAGCTATAATAATATCGATCGAAACTATATAAAACACTGAAATACTATTTTTTTGATACTATAATTTCAAAATAATTAACCATATTTAAAACTTCTTTAACTAATATTGCGAATGTTATTTCACTTAATTTATTACATATTTCACATTATATCACTATATTTCACTCTAATGTAATCATTTACTAAACCTATTAGAAATTTATAGATTTATCTAAGAATTTTCATAATTTCAACTTGTAATAATTAAGCCCCAGGGGAAATTCCCTGGGGCCAAGAAGAATGGAAATTACTTTCTTCTTCTTAGTACAGTTCCAGCACCAATAAGTGTCACTGCAATTCCTACTAATGCAAGTGATGAAGTTCCCCCTGTTAGAGGTAAATTACCACTACCATTATTAGAAGATCCACTGTTTCCAGAGCCTCCATTATTAGAATTGTTATTACCATTGTTGCTGTTGTTATTGCTGCCATTATTATTATTATTATTGTCTCTTACTACTAGCTGATCTATTGCTTTTTGTAATTCAAGCTCTGCTTTTAATACATCAGCTTCTGTAGCATTTTTATCTTTTAATACTTTTTTAGCTGCTTTTAATTTTTCACTAAGGACTTCAAAACTTTCTTTTGTGTAATCCTTCTTCTTATAACCTTCTGCTTTATTTATTAAAGCTTCAAGTCTTTCTTTGCTTGGTTTTACTTTTAATTCAGAGAAAGCTTTAAATAATTCATCATAAGCTTTTTGAATTTCCTCTTCTGAAGCATTCTCATTTAAAAGAACTTCCTTTGCAATTTCTAATTTATCTTTTAAGGCATTCCAGGATTCTTCTGTATAGTTTTCACTATTTAAGTTCATTATCTTTTCTATTAAATCAGTTAAAGCTCCTTTATCTGTATTTTCAAAAGATAAAGATTCTATTGCTTTAATTAATCTAGCTACTGATGCATCTATAACTTCTTGTGTTGCTTCTTCATCTGCTAGTATAGCCTTAGCTTCTTCTAAAGCTTCTTTAAATTCAGCAACTAATGATTCATCTTCAACTTTTGAAAGGTCTTCTTCTGATATTGAACTTGCTTTATCAACTAAAGCTTGTAATTGTTCTTTATTTGCAGGTTTATTTTCAACTACAACTAAAGAATCGATAGCTTTATCAACATTGTCTATAGCTTCTGTTACCATATCTTTTGTTGCATCAGCATTAGCTAAAACAGTATTTGAAGCTTCTAAAGCTTCCTTAAGAGCATTGAATGTTGCTTCTGTGTACTCTACATCACTACCTATAATAGCATTTGCTTTATTAATAACAGCTTTTAAATCTTGAATATCAACTAATCCAGTTATTGCATTTACTAAATCTTCTTTAGCTTTATCAATATCAGATTGACTTACACTTGCTAAATTATCTAATGTAGATTTTGCAGCTTCTAAAGCTTCAGTAAATATAGCAAAACTTCCTGATGTGTATTTTTCTGCTATATACTCATCAGAAGATGCTATTAATTCTTCTAAATCAGTTATATTTGGTATATCATAATTATTGATTGTAACTATTTCATATATAGTAGGAGCTACCCCTTCCCAATCAATTCTTATTTCATAAATGTTATCATACTCAGTATTTAGAATTTCATTTAAACTCTTATCTAGTGTTCCAAGTTCATTCCAAATCTCTTGTCCATCTTCATCATATCCAGTTCTAACCATAACTTTAGCATTTGAAATACCATTTCCACTTTGAACAATGTTTATTTTCTTAACATCTGTATTTTCAGATAAACGATATGTTAAGCTTCCTGATTTTATTTGTCCATTATTAGTATTTGGTTTATATGCTGTTGTTAAATCGCCATCTTTAATATTTTGTGGTCCAAATCCTTCTACCTCTATTGGATTAGAAACAAAAGTTGGATCATTTACATTTGGAACATATTCACCATCATTAATTAAGATTTCGCTTATTTTAACCCATCTATGCATATAATTTGCAGTAAATAGTATTCTTAAATATCTTGCTTCTTTAGCTGAATCTAATTCACCTTTTACAAAAGCATGAGAAATTGGAACTATAGTTGTACTATCTCCGTGGTCATATCCAGCATCAACTGGCTTAGCATCCATATCGCTATTATCATTTTCCACACCATCACCAATAGTTATTACATCTGTCCATTCTTCTCCATCTAAAGATATTTGGAATTTAGCATCTCTTAGGAAATCTCTTTCTGTATCTAATACAGCATAAGTAATATTACTTATATTCATAGTTTGTCCTAAATCAAATACTATGCCACTATCTTTTCTTGGGAAAGAATCAAATGATGCTGATGAATTGAAGTTTTTATCAAATATGCTTTCTACTTTACCATTAATTTTTACAAATGATTCTACTATAGATGGCGCATATATTTCATTAGACTTAACTTCAAATTTATTTAAATTGAAAGTAACATCTTTATTTGCTATTAATCTTACATATCTAGCATCTTGTAAATTACTTCTTGTTTCTAAATTAACATCAGTCCACTCTAATCCATTCATAGATGTTTGTAATGCTAATCCATCCATATTTGATACTTCTAAAGCTATTTCACTTAAGTCCTTAATTCTATCTAACTTAATTCCTATATATTCATTAGCCTGTAAAGTTATATTTTCTTTTGGAGCTAGCTTTGTTAACTCTTCATTTTCAAAAATTGATGCAAGCTCTAAATCAGTATTTGTATAAACATTCTTTGTTGATACCTCTGAGCCATACTTTTTAACACTAATTTCTGAGAAGATTACCCATTTATGTGCCTCTTCCTTGTTAGTTAATCTAACATATCTAGCTTCTTTTCCTTCAAGATTTTCTTCAATTATATCTTGTCCACTATCTTTTCCTGTATATTCTTTAAACGTTGTCCAATCTTGATTGTTTATTGAATATTCTAATTTATAGCTAGACCATTTATCGCCTGAACCATTTCTTCCAACAACAAATCTAACATCTCCTACTGGAATTACTGAACCTAAATCTACTCCAATGTAATCTCCAGCATAACTCATATCTCCTGTATGAGTTTTATACCAAACATCAGTTGAGTCATTACCATCTAATAAGTTTGACTCAGATCCACTATAAATTCCTTGCCATCCTGGAGTTCTTATTATAGTAGCATTTATTTCATTATCTTCTTCTACAATATCATCTTTATTAATTATTATGTCTTTAACACCAAACCATGTATTTGATTTATCTTTAGTTGCAATAACACGAACTCCCATTGCATCAAGATTTAAACCATCAACAACAATTTTACTTGGCATAGTATAAACTTCTTCATTTAAATCTATCCATTCTCTACCATCTACTGTATATTGAAGCTTAGCTTCTTGCATTGTGTCATTTGGGTTAGAAATAGCACCTAATGAAAATTCTATGTCTTTAATATTAATTACTTTATTGTACTTAACACCAATATAAGTTCCTGCTACTATAGAATTTGGATTCTTATAAACAACTTCAGTTGAAGGATTGTTATCTAAAACATTTGATAAGTTTCCAGCTGGAACATCTGATCTATTAGTTATAACAGATGCAACTACCTTAGATGGATCTACTATCCCAGAAACTATTGGAGCTAAAGCTTGTTCCATTGTTTTTATAAATGGAACAATATGTTGAACACCTACTTCTGCATATTCAGTATGATCTACATAATGAAATCCATAAGTTTTTGAATTTTCAAATGCAGCTTGTGCTTCTGAATAGTTTGTCCAAACATCATTATTATTTCCTTCTTCATTTGCAATAATAGCTTTTAGATATCCAATTGCTGCTGTTGTTGTATCTTCCCAGCAATTTAACCAGTAAATTATTTGATCTCTTGTCTTTGCATTTCCTGGATTATTTTTATAATAAGCTGCTGCATCTTTAATTTTTGTAAACTCTTCAATTAATGCTAATGCATCTTCTTTAACAAGTGCACCTGAATCATATTTTTCTTTAAATGCTGTTAATTTAGGAGCTAATTCGATAGATTCTTGTAATGCAGTAACACGACCATCCATATTTTGATTTATCATGTGCTTACTAATTTCACGTAAAGCAGATGAAGCTTCAGTTTCTATCGCTGTATTATGATCCATATATTTAAATGAATCATTCCAGTTTTTATCTGCCTCTGCTTTAGTCTCCCAAATATTCCAAGAATAATCTGCAACTGCAAATAGAGCTGATTTGTTAGCTTCTGATTGTTGCATTGGATTTAGCATTATTCCTTCAATAAGTGTTGGATCTACTCCTGGATGTAAAAATGTATCATTACCACCCATAATTAAATGTTTCTTAGAGTTATCTGAACATGGCCAGTTAATCCAATAATATGGTGCTCTACCTGTATTATTTTTGAATGTTTGTGAGAAATTTTGAGTTACTTCTCCCCAAATTCTTCCACCAGTCATAACAAGTTGTACATTTTCTGGAGCTTGTTGTAAATAGCTAAACTCATTACTTGATCCATTTCCCATATAATCAAAAGGAATGTATGGTAATGTAGTTTTCATATCAGGATATTGTGCCTTTACTTCAGTTTCTAACCAAGTAGTTATATCGTTTACTAATCTAAGACCAAGTTCTCCTCCTGGATTAGCAAAGTCATCTGCAAGTATAGCAATTTGTCTAACACCTTGATCTATAACTTGTTTAAGCTTAGCTTTTAAATCAGCTAAATCATTTTGATACCCTGCTTCATCTTTATTTATTCCAAAGGCATCGTTTCCTGGAAATGGATGAATTCCATATACAAATCTACACTTAGAAGCATTACCTGCATCTGCTAATTGCCTAATCCATGTAAGCTCGTCTTCAGTATAAAGTGAACGCCACTGAACTCTATGCTTTGGATCATCTTTAGGAGCATAGAAGTAAGCATTTAATTTATAATACCCGCCATAAGTCATAAGATCACTTCTGTCTTCTACTGACCATGGATTTCCGTAGTATCCTTCTATAAATCCTCTAGTAACTACGTTTGCATAATCTTCAATTTTAAAATTCCTTATTATATTATTATTTATTTGATTTACTACATGATATAAAGTTGTTAACCCATAAAAAGCTGCATCCGTATCTTTTCCAAGAACAGTAATAACATTATTATCAGCAGCTAAGAAATAAGAATCAATTTTACTAAAAAGATTTTCTGTTGATAAAGTATATTTGTCTGCATACTGATCAACAAATTCACCAGAACCCTCAATACCTACTAAAATATTAGTTTTTCCATCAACAACTGCATTAGATGATGAAACTTCATAGCCAATGTTATGTGCTTTTAAAATTTCACTTTCTAAGCGAGTCTTGGTATAGCTATCTATACCAGTTTCATAAACAACGTTTACACCATTATTAAGATTAGAACTTCCATCATTATACTCTATTCTTTGTGGTGATGGATAAATTTCATACTCAGTATTTTCTACTGTAGTGACTTCAGCATTAGGTACTCCATTAGACAGAGTTTCAGCCGATACACTAATTGTGCCTGACATATTCGATAATAATATGGCTCCAGTAAGCATTGCTGATAAATACCTTTTAGATTTTTTTATCATCGTCTCTTTCCCCCTTAAATTTATTTTGTTATGCATTTGATCTAACAAAATGGATATATTTAAGTTTGATTTTTCTATAACTGTACTTCGAATTTGCTTCTTCTATAATTTGACTGTTGCGTAGATTTGCACACATTCCCTCATTTGCTTACAAGTAAACATAATATGGGTTTAATTTTAGTGCATTGTTGCATAAAAAAAGCCGAAAAGAATACTAACTCCTTTTCAGCTAATGCTCAAACTTAATTGATTACACGCTAATTTAACAAATACATGACAATGTTTTCATATATATTCTAGTATATTTTACCTTTAGTTACAATAATTTTTTCTAAAATTTTATCATTTTTTTTGTATATGTTTTAATACTTATACTCATTCAATTATGAATTCTTTTTAAAATGTAATCTTTTTGACTATCATTACTATTAAGAAGAAGTTCCATAAAACTTTCATCCTCGATTAATTTCATTATTTGTGTTATTAAATCAATATGATTTTCACTACTAACACTAGCAATAGTTATAAGTATTCTGACATTTTTATGACTAGCAAATACAATTGGAGTTTTAAAAGTGCCTATTGTTATTCCAAAACTATTAACATATTTTCTTGGCTTAGCATGAGGTATTGCTATTCCATCATCAACTACAATTTAAAAGGGAAGTAAAAAACTCCCCAAACATATGGGAAGTTTTTTCTTATCTACTTCAATTAATTGTATCTATGTAATATAGAAAATTATAAATAATACATATTAAATATTGATTATTGTATTTAATAATTGATAATCCCCAAGGTCGTCGCGAAACGCGACTCCCTTGGGGATTATACTACTCTTTTCCCAATATCTAAATGAAAGTTTCAATTCTCATCTGTTTAATATTCCATTGTTATTATAAAATCTCTCCATTAGATTCTATTACTTTCTTATACCAGTCAAAAGATTTCTTTTTGTATCTTTTTAATGATCCACTACCATCATTATTTCTATCTACATAAATGAAACCATATCTCTTTTTCATTTCTCCAGTAGTAAATGATATTGGATCAATGCATCCCCAAGTTGTATAACCAATAACTTCGACACCATCAATTTCTATAGCCTTTTTCATTTCAACTATATGATTAGATAAGTATTCAATTCTGTTATCGTCATCAACTGTTAAGTCATCTTTAAGAACATCAACAGCTCCAAACCCATTTTCTACTATAAAAATTGGGATTTCATACTTATCGTATAGTTGATTTAAATAAAATCTTAATCCAACTGGATCAATAGTCCATCCCCATTCAGATGTTTTTAAATATGGATTTTCTACAACATCAGCCTTACCTGCTGAATCATTTCCTGTTCTCTTCAGTTCTTTATTTGCTGTTACTACTGTTGTTAAATAATAGCTACATCCAATAAAATCAACTGTTCCCTCTTTTAGAATTTCTTCATCTTCTTTAGTTATATCTAATTTGAAATTATTTCTTTCCCATAACTTTAATGTATGCTTTGGATATCTTCCACGAACATGAACATCTGTAAACATAAGTTGTTCTCTATTTGCTTCTTCTGCCTTCATTATATCATCTGGATTGCATGAATAAGGATAACTTGGCATTGCTGCAACCATACATCCAATCATGAAGTTTGGATTAATTTCATGTCCTATCTTAACAACTTTTGCACTAGCTACAAATTCATAATGAGCAGCTTGATACATAACTTCTTCTTTATTTTCATCTTCTTTATAAATTATTCCAGAGTTAGTAAATGCATAAATTGGATTTGTAGTTATAGTTTGGTTATTTATTTCATTAAAAGTCATCCAATACTTAACTTTATCCTTGTATCTCTTCATCACAACTTCACAAAATCTTACAAAGAAATCAATTAACTTACGATTACGCCATCCACCATAATTTTTCACTAAATTATATGGCATCTCAAAATGACTCAATGTTATTACAGGTTCAATGTTATATTTTAATAGTTCATCAAATAAATCATCATAAAACTTTAAACCTTCTTCATTTGGCTCTAACTCATCACCATTTGGGAATATTCTAGTCCAAGCTATACTTGTTCTAAAGCATTTAAATCCCATTTCAGCAAATAATTTAATATCATCTTTATAGTTTTCATAAAAATTAATTCCATCATGATTTGGATAATAATTTCCTTCGATGATACCATCAGTTATTTTTCTTGGAATAGTATGAGTTCCTGCTGTCATAACATCTGCAATACTTAGTCCTTTTCCACCTTTATTATAACCACCTTCAACTTGATGAGCTGCCACAGCTCCACCCCATAGAAAGTCTTTTGATAATCCCATGTTTTAAATACCTCCGTAAATCTTAGTGAACAACCTTTATAATTGAATCATTTTCTTCAATTTCTTTATTTTCAATTATAATTACATCTGCTAAATCACTTGAATTTGTAACTAATACTGGAGTAACTGTGCTATATCCTTCTTTCTTAATTCCATCAATATCAAAAGAAAGAAGCTTTTGTCCTTTTTTAACCTTATCTCCAGAATTAACATTTAAGTCATAATATTTTCCATCTAAGGAAACAGTATTTAATCCAACATGAATTAATATTTCTGTTCCATTATCAGATACAATTCCTATAGCATGTTTTGTTGGGAATATAGTTGAAACAACTCCATCAACAGGTGATACAACCTCTCCTTTTGATGGAACAATTGCCATTCCTACACCTACAGCACCTGATGCAAAAACTTCATCTTCAACTTCTGATAAATTAATTTGCTCTCCTTTAATTGGTGATACTAATTCTTCAATTTTATTATCATCCTCTTTAATAACAGCTGATGTTTCTGATTCCATTTCTTTAATTTCTTCTTCTTTTAATCCAAACATGAATGCTAGTACTGTACCAAGAATTAATGCTGTTCCAACACCAAGTACATATCCTATAAATGGAGTGTAAACTGGAGCTGAGAAAATGTTGTGGAATACATAAGCATTACAAGTAACTCCAAATGCACCGCAAATAGCACCACCAACACCACCTGCAATAGCTAAAATTGGAATAGTTCTTCTATATCTTAAAATAACTCCATAAATTATTGGCTCAGTTACACCTGCTAATATTCCTGTTAAAGCAGTTGAACCTGTTAATGATTTTAATTGAGTATGTCTTTTTGATCTTAAGAATAAACCTAAAGCTATACCAATTTGTGCAAATACTGCTGCAACTGCTGCTCCTTCAATTGGATCTCCTCCTGTAGTTGCAAGATTTTGTAATGTAATAGGAGTAAATCCCCAGTGAAGTCCAAATACTGCTAAGAAAGGCATACCTGCACCTAAAACTATACCTGCTAATATATGACTCTTATCAATTAACCACATAACGGCATTAGAAATAACATCACCAACAGTTGTTCCAAATGGTCCAAATAGAATAACTGTTAAAGGAACCATAATTAATAGTGAAAACATTGGTACTAAGAATAATTGTAAGTCTTTTAAAATTATCTTCTTTAATAATTTATCAACCCAGTAGTAAATAAATATTGATACGAATATTGGGAATACACTTGATGCATAATCAATAGGTGTTACTTTTAATCCTAAAAAGTCTACAATACCTTCTGATCCAATTAATCCTGTGTAGCTAGGATCTAAAAGTGCTGCACCAATAGCTCCTCCAACAAACATATTACCTCCAAGCTTCTTAGCTAAAGTTATTCCTAAGAATACAGGTAATAAGTAGAATACTCCATTTCCAGCTGCTGATAAAATAGCATAAGTAGTAGTTGAATCAGACATCCATCCAAATGATGTTAATACAGTTAATAATGCCTTTACCATACCTGCTCCTGCTAAAGCTGGTATTAATGGTGAAAATGCTCCTGATATAGTTTCAAAAATCATAGAAACTAATGATACCTTTTCTCCTTTTTCATTAGAAGAACTATCCTTTAATCCTAATTTTTTTGTGATAGTATCATAATAATCAGTAACCTTATTACCAATTACCACTTGATATTGTCCACCACTATTTACAACAGATAAGACATCTTTCATTTTTTCTAATTCTGCTTTATTAGCAACAGAAGTGCTCTTAAGCTTAAAGCGTAATCTTGTAGCGCAATGCACTAAACTTATTACATTGTCTTTTCCTCCAACTAATTTTATTATTTCTTCGGCTTCTCTTTCAAACTTCATTTTAAATCTCCCCTCCAAAATTTATATATAAAAAAAGACCTAAGTTTTTAGAGATGCTAATTAATACAAATTAGATATACAAAAATACAATTAGTATAATTTCTAAATAAAATAACTAACGTATATCTAATTCTATAATATAATCTCTTAAACTTAGGTCACGCCTGCTAAACCAGTAACGATCCTACAAATATTTATTTTTTCTTACTAATACTAGACAATCTATTTAAATGTAAAGTTAAATACAACAATTCATTTTCACTTATGTTCCATTTATAAGTTACTTCAAGAAACATTTTAATCTTTTTAGCACATTTAAAATCCTCTGGATATTTAATCTTTACAATTTCCAATAAAGATGTATCAACATTGACGCTTTCATTTTTAAGTTGTCTACTTATAAAACAACGTAAATGTGATATAAACCTTGTATAATCAAAAGAATACTCATTCATTTCTATTCCATAGTTATATTTTATAATATCTAATATACTATCTATTATTTTGGTTAATAATAATGTTTCTTCCATATTATCTGTTTCTAAATGAGCATTTGCAAAATGTATTGTTATAAAAGCTACTTCTGAATCTGGGATGTTCTTACCAGTTTTTACTCTTAGGTAATCAACAGCCCTTTTAGAGAATTCATATTCTTCAGGATATATTTGCTTTATCTCCCATTGAAGTGGGTTTCTAAAAAATAATCCATCATCTATTCTTTTTAACATATAGCTAATATGATCAGATAAAGTAATTAAAATCGTATCATTTAATTCATATCCAAGAGCCTCTTTTCCCATTTCAATTATTTCACTAGCAAGCTCTACATCATTTAAAGGTATTCTTCCTAATAATGTATAAAGATCATTTAAAGATTCTTTATCATTAAATATAAATCTTTTTTCTATTTTTTTACTATCTATTAAATCCTTTGGAAACTTTTGAAATCCTATGCCTTTTCCCATAACGATTTGCTCTTTTCCAAGGTCATCTATAACAAGTACTACATTATTATTAAACACCTTCTTAATACGCATAACTACCTCCAAAACAATAAAAAAAGACCCAAAATACTGATATACATAAATTAAGCATATCATTATTCCCGGTCACGCCTGATCAAAATTCGTCAGTAACGATCCATATTCAAACTATACTTAAAGTATAAATGAAAACTTATTCATTGTCAATAAAAAATATACAAATACCATCTAAATTTATTACAAAGAAATTATATATTTATACTTAATTTCATATTAATTGTCCTTTAATCATAAGTAAATAAGTTACCCTTAGTAAAATTAGCAATACTTATACTAATGACATATATAAGAAGTAAATTGTAGTTTTATACTAATTCTTTGTTGTAATTATATAATAATTTATTTTAAAACTTTCAGAAAATAATCAATATTGCCAACAAATACTATTTGTATTATATTTGTATCTATGTTATTATAAATGAGTAGCAAGTTGCTAACAAAATAAAAAAGTTTCATTTCGATAATTAGTTTCTCAAAATTAGAGATTATTATCAAATTCGAATCTTTAATTTTAGGAGGACTATATATGTCAGATAAAACAATAACATGCAGAGATTGCGGAAGCGAATTCATTTTTTCAGTAGGAGAACAAGAATTCTATAAAGAAAAAGGATTCGATAACGAGCCAACAAGATGTATTTCTTGTAGAAGAGCTAGAAAAGAACAAAATAGAAGATAATTTTAGATTGTTATAAGCTATAGTGAAAACTATAGCTTTTTTATTATCTTCTCCACTATTTATAGTTATATATTTTTATTAAAAATTATTCTAAGTAAATTGTATCTAAAGAAAAAAGAGCCTAAGTTGCTTTATCAGTAAAAGTCCATATCTTATAATGTAGCTATAACTAACCTTCTACAAATTGTTAATATTTATATTTATATTTTTTAATTATTAGGCTCTGTTTTAAAATATTGTTGATAATGTATTACATTTTAAAAGCCCAGTAATTCTAAAATTACTGGGCTTTTACTATTGATAATTTTAAATTAATCTTCTAACAGTTTCTTGTATTCTTCAACATCATCAAATTCTGTCGCAAAATACCCTGGTGTTGCCCCTATGTTCTTCATCTTTATTGAATTCCCTTTATTGATTTTTTTTATAAGAATTTCAAAAGAGTTGTTTTTGTCTAAAACAATTTCGATAGTTCGTTTGTCCCCAACTAATTTATATTTATCGGTAGATAGCTTTTCATAAGTCCCACTATTAACTTCTCTATTGTCGATATACTCTACAAAACTATTTTCTTGGGGCTGTACAGACACTTGAACAATATGTCCATCTGTAGTTATCTCACTTTGATAGAATCCTCTTAATAAATTATCATTGGTATCTTTACAGCCATAAAGTATAAAGATGCTTAGTAAAGATAGTATCAATATCTTAAATTTTCTCATAAATAATCCCTCCATTAATCTATTAAAAATTATGTGTTTAATAGCTTTAATATATATATTTATTATATATTAATTCATCTTTACAATTCCATTATTTTCAAAATATTATATGAATATTGGTCGAATATTTTTAAATTCCTTTATTTTAGTATAATTATGAGATATATTACTATGAACAATAAAGTTTTTAACTCTAATAGATTCTTTTTCTGAACTAAATGTATTTAGCCATTTATGCCATTTCATATAGTTGTTAAGGTATTTTGTTGAAACACCATTAAACCTACTCATCCATCTTTTTAGATTAGAATGTAGGCTATTTATATGTTGAATATGATATATATCTTCTTTATGCTTACCACTTTTGATTCTCTTATGTTGTAACTTCATATCCTCTGCAAATTGCATGTAGCTTTTGTGGCTGTCAGTACAAAGAATAGAGTCTTCTCCTATACGATTAGTATAAAGTCTTTTTAACTCTTCTGAGGTCATTCTTCCAGTACATAACAACTCTATAATTAAGTTACCTTGCCTATCAAGAGCGGTACCTACACAAACTTGTTCTTTAGAGATACCTCTTTTCTTAACCTGCTTACCTCTTTTGCGAGAAGGTCTTGGCATATTTATAGGTTTAGTTCCTTTATATGAATAAGCAAAAAATACTTCATCTGCCTCAACTACACCATCAACAGAACCTACACCAAGAAAATCACTTATACAATTAAGTATTTTATGTCTCCAAAAGAAACTCGTTGCTATATTTATTTCAACTATTTCAGCACATTTTCTTATTGAATAGCCATTTAACATGCACTTAGCATATTTTAACCATTTGTCTAAAGGTTTCTTACTTTTATATGTTGCAGAGTTAGTAAAATCAGTAAATGTTCTTCCACAATTTTTGCAAATGTATCTTTGTTTATTATTATATTTACCATTTCTTGATATATTTTCACAACTACAATGAGAGCATACTTTCCCCTTAGAAAATCTAATTTCTTTAACATCTTTAGTTATTTCATTAACTTGAGAGCCTAAAATAAGTAGTTCTTCTAACTGAGATAGAATTTCTTTTTGTTGATATAAAGATAATTTTTGAATTTCTGTTAATATAGATGATACATTTGCCATAATTGAACCTCCACAACTGTTTATATTAATATTATACCCTTATTTTAAAAAGATTACTCAAATATCAACATTTAAATAAAACAGAGCCAATTATTAAAACTAATACTATATGAAAAAATATATAATATTCAAATTATCAACAATAACTATAACTAACACTATAGTATTAGTTATATAGAAATAAATTTTATAAAAAGAGTGTCCAATTCCTTGAACACTCTTGAAAATTCATATTAAAGTACCTATTGCAATATTAGAAAATTTAATTACTTAACCTATAATCTTTTTATAAATTAAATCAAACTTCCTATAGCATCATTGATCAATTCACTACATATTTTAATTTTATTTTTATCGGACTCTATTATTGCAGTAAGTGGCTTTCTTACTCCTCCAATATTAATTCCATTTTCCTTTAGTATCTCTTTCATTACTCCATAAAGATTTCCATGACAGGAACACATCTCATATATAATTCTATTAATCTTATATTGAATATCTTGAGCTTTTTTTAAATCCCCTTCACCTAAAGCTTTATCAGCTGCAAGAAACAATTCTGGCATAACTGCATAAGTACCACCAATTCCTCCATCAGCTCCCATTATACGTCCAGCAACAAACTGTTCATCTGGCCCGTTAAATATTATACTTTCTTCACCTGCTAAATCATTAAACATTTGAATATCCTGTACTGGCATTGAAGAATTCTTTACCCCAATTACTCTTGGATTTTTAAGCATTTGCTTATATAAATTAATTCCTAAGCTAACTCCTGCTAATTGTGGAATATTATATATAATAAAATCAGTATTTGGTGCAGCACTACTTATATCATTCCAATATTCAGCAATTGAATAATCAGGTAAATGGAAGTAAATTGGGGGAATAGATGCTATAGCATCTACCCCTATACTTTCTGCATGTTCTGCAAGTTCTTCACTATCTCTAGTATTGTTACATCCTACATGAGCTATTATAGTAATTTTTCCTTTTGCAACTTTCATTACATTTTCTAATGTTATTTTTCTTTCTTCCTTACTTTGATATATACATTCTCCTGAAGATCCACAAACATAAAGACCTTTTACTCCTTTATCTATTAAGTATTGAGTAAACATCTGTGTGCGTTCTGGACTTATTTTTCCCTCATCATCATAACAAGCATAAAAGGCTGGTATTATACCTTTATACTTTTTTAAATTTCTCATAAATCTTCTCCTTAATATTTTCTACTAATTTTAGTTAGATATAGGTTGCTTTAACTCATTAATTGAAAATGTTTCATATTTTAATATATTTTTAAGATGCAATTCATTACGAGACCAAGAATCATACTTCTCATATAGTAATCCAATATCTCCATTAGGTAATTCTGTAAGACAAGAATATGAATATCCCATATTTGAACTATCTACTGAATAACAATATTTCCATTCAATAGAATATTTATTTATTCCTGAAGCACCTGTATCATTAATTAAACCTATCCATACCTTTCCATTTCTACGTGCACTACTTGAATCTGGTGCTGATAGAATAATGGCTTCTTTTCCATCAATCAGCCCCGAATAATTAATAACTGATAGTTGAGTTCCATATGAAGTAGTGTGCATATTAGGTACAGTTACTCTATCGCTCCAAGTTTCTCCTCCATTAATACTTGTGACTTCTGCTATAACTCCAGACCCAGTACGCAAATATGACTTAAGAGATCCATCAGGCATTTCAACAATTTGTGCTTCTGCTGTAGATCCAGTGTTCCTATTGTCTGCTGCTACATAATTCCAAGTTTGTCCATGATCATCACTATACATAAAACCAAGCTCAGCATATGAACTTGAATATAGTGGTACGATTAATCTTCCTTTATACTGTCCCTTTGAAATTTGTTTTCCAACACCTGGCCCTAAAACTAAGAATTTAGAATTTTCCGGTTTAAAGCTACTTACAATATTCAAATTAGACCAAGTTTCACCTTCATCATCGCTATACTTCATTGCTAAATATGTTGTTGGAAATACTTTAAATAGAGAATCTTTATAAAATACATTCATGTTAACATCAACATTTGTAGCTGTTTCCAATAGAGTTGTACCACTAAAATTATAGTCATATTGTTTACATAATAATGCGATTCCATTTTTATATAAATTATAGTCTCCATCAATTTTATACTCTGTAGGCAGGTTAGTTACATCATTATATATTACACCATTTTCACGGATGGAATAATTATAAGTTGAACTTCCATCTTGGTGCCATCTTAACTTCATATATTTCTTACCAGCAATATCCTTATATCCTGATCCCGTTGATGCATTAGAACTTCCTATTCCAGCAGGCATAGCATCTGCAAAAATAAACAATCTCTTTGTTTCCTTATCTTCTAGTAATACTGGATCAATAAAAGATGCACTTCCTTGAATTTGAACATTTTTCCCTACTGAATCACGTGGCCAATCAATATTTTTTGCAACATAATCATTAAATTGTAATGGTATTGTTGGATCTTTCCATGTTATACCTCCATCTAGACTCTTTGAAAATGCAATATCTATATTACTTTTAGAATCATGTGTTCCACCATATCTTGCATCAGCAGCTGATACAACAGTTCCTGAACTTAAAGATAATAATGATGGTATTCTAAAATAATTAGATTTAGTACTATCACCAGCATAAAAAATATTTTTTCCATATGTTGTTACTCCAGTTTCGGCCTTAAGAGCTTCATCAGTTAAAATCTCATTATAAATTTTCACATTTCCAATTGTTCCTCCAAATGGGTATGCTATAACTCCATCTCTAACAGTCCCACCTAACATAACATTATTTACACCTGTAATATCATTTATAAACTTATATACATCGGTATTTAAAGTCGCAAGTAATTCACCATTGGCAAATAATTTATATTGTTTATTGTTTGGATCTGCTTTAAATGCAATTGTGTTAAATACAAGATTATTTTTATAAATTGACCTTACAGATGCTGGTCTACCTAACGTATATTTTAATACACTATCTGTATTTCTAAGTTCCATTCCCACTTCACCTGTATTAGTAATATAAATATGGAAATATCTATCTCTATTCCCGCTAGTATTATTTCCAATGCTTACTAATGACTGTATACTATTATTACTTGTTGATTTATAAGAAACAATTATTGTTCCTTTTTCTAAAGCTTTTACATATTCCGAGCCCATTTCAGAACTCAAGTCATAACCTTTTCCTGCTGTAATATTAATATTACTTTTTTCAATAATTAATCCATTAGGAATAGTTGAATTTGATGTAAATGTAGCCTCTTTAGTAAAATCTACAACCGTTCCACTTAGAGTCTCTATATTTTCTTTTTCTAATATTTTAGTATTTAAATTTTGTATCAAATCAAAAGATTTATTTTCTATATTTTTTATATTTTCTATATTGTTATTTATAAAATATTTTCTTGCTCCATACTCTTCTGTAGTTTGACTTGATACACTATAAGTAGGTAAAGAAGTAATCGCTAATGTTGATAAAGCAATAGTAGATATTGATCTTTTTATTAAATTATACATAATCTTCTCCTCAATTTTATTTATATTCTCAGTCCACAACTACACTGTAATATCTATTTATTTAAAAATAATCTCATTTAGATTTACTTTTCTATTTTCATAACGAGATTTAGTTAATGCATCTGCAGTAGCAATTGCTGCTCTAGCTGCTTTCCCTGTTAATAATGGTTTAAATTCATCATCAACATCTTTTCCATGTAAAATCTCATTAAAATATTTCATTTCATTTTTCATAATTCCATGTAACCACTTTGGAGGTAACTTTCCTGGTTTACCATACATTATAGCTCCATCCATTTCTGTTCCATGGTAAATTTTTGTACGCTCATCATCTTCTTCCTTTCTTTCATGAACAAGATATGTTTCTTCTCCATTTTTAGTTTTTACTGTCATAGCAACATCCTTCATATCAATTCTAATGGCACCTTTTGTTCCTTGAATTAATACATAATGTTCTGGCCAGTGGAATGCTGATCCATATTCTAATAAAGCATATCTATTATTTGGGAATTGCAATGTAATAAATAACATATCATCTTCATCACCAAATTGTTCACCTGAGTGAGCTACATTTCCACCTACCATAGTTACTTCTTCTGGTGTCCCCATAATAAATTGTATACAATCTAATTCATGAATATGATGATATAAGTGTCCCCCTGATTTTTCTCGAATCTTTTTCCATGATATACTTGATTGAGGCTCTTCCCATCCATTTCTAGCCGAATGGCAATAAAGTACATCTCCTAATACACCTTCATTAATTAATTTCTTAGCATGTCTTACACTTCTAAAGAAATTCATTACATGTCCAGCCATAAATATTACGCCTTTTTCTTGACAAATACTAACCATTTCATCACAATCTTCATAACTTAAAGCTATTGGTTTTTCACAAAATACATGGATTCCATATTCTGCTGCTTTAATAACTGGCTCTTTGTGTAGATAGTTTGGTGTTGCTACAATAACAGCCTCTACATCATCTCTACTATACATAGTATCTAAGTCAGTTTCTAGATCGCATCCTAATTCTTTAGCTATTGTTTCTGCATTTTCTGGATCTAGTACTGCTACAACCTTAGCTCCTTCTTGCTCTTTCATAATACGCGCTAATTCAGCACCAAAATATCCTGTTCCTACTATTGCATAACCTATATTCTTCATAATTTACCCTCCATTTTTATATTATTTATTTTACTGATCCATCAGTCATTCCAGCTGCAATTTTTCTTTGAATAAACATAAAGAAAATTATTGATGGTACTACTACAAGTGTTGATGCTGCCATCATATCACCCCATGAAAGAATTTCCGCTCCTTGTAATGATCTAAGTGCAACCGAAACAGTCATTCTATCAGTACTATTTATTAAAATTAACGAATATAAAAACTCATTCCATGCATTTATAAAAGTATAAATTGCTGTAGCTACTATTCCTGGCATAACCAACGGAAGAACTATTCTTACAAAGGTTTGTAGCTTGTCTGCTCCATCAATTTTAGCTGCCTCTTCTATTCCTATTGGAACAGTCTTAAAAAATCCAACCAGCATCCAAACAGCATATGGTACACTAAATGAAAGATAAACTATTACTAATCCTATCCTTGTATTAGTAAGACCAATCTTTGCCATTACCAATGAATATGGAATTGCTAATAAAATTGGTGGAAACATATATGTAGTAACTAATAGTTTAGACATAACATTTCCAAACTTAGGGAAAAATCTTACGATACCATAAGCAGCCATTGCGGAAATTGCAATTGCTATTAAAGTAGTTATAAGAGAAATTAATAAACTATTTTTAATATTTACAGCAAACCCTAAATCTTTAATTACATGAATAAAATTCTCTAAAGTAAAGTTCTTTGGCAAAAAACTTGTAGGATTTGCTGTTAATTCCCCTGATGTTTTAACAGAAGAAAGTACTATCCATAATAATGGGAAAACCGCTATAATAGTTAAAATTATAAGATATATATGACACATAAAATTTCCAAACTTATCTTTTTTACTTATCATTATTTATCCTCCCTTTCCCATTTTCTTATAATAGTAAAATAAGCTGCACATATAAGTAATAAGAATAATAACAATAAAATAGTTATCGCTGATGATTTTCCTAATAGCTTCGTACCCCAGCCCATATTATAAGCATATATTGGTACTGTTGTTGTCGCATTTGCAGGTCCACCACCTGTAATTAAATAAATTAAATCAAAATTATTAAATATCCAAATTGTACGCAATACTACAAGTAATCCAATTACTGTTTTTATATGCGGCATAGTAATAAATCTAAACTGTTGACCTTTTGATGCACCATCAATTTGCGCTGCCTCATACTGGTCTTGTGGTATTGTCTGTAATGCTGAAAGTACATTTACCATTATCATTGGCGCTCCAAACCATATATTTATAAAAAATAAAGTTGGTAAAACTAAATTAGCATCACTTAAAAATTGTGGCAAAGTACTAGTAAATCCTAATTGTACAAGTATATTAGGTACAAATCCTGATACTCCATTAAGCATCCATTTCCAAGATAAAGCTATTACTATAGAAGGAAATGCCCAAGGAATAATTAATAATGTACGGTAAAAACCTTTTAAATGTTTTACTCTATTAATTGCTAAAGCAGATGTAAACCCTATAAATAACTGTCCAAGCAAAGATACTATTGTCCATAAAATTGATATAATAAATGCTTTTAAGAAATCTGGATCTTTTAAAACTGCTATATAGTTTTGTAATCCTATGAAATCATATGATTGCTTAATTAAATGCTTTGTTGTTAAACTATAATACATACTGGAAAATATAGGATAAATCAACAATACTCCTACTATAATAAGAGCCGGAAGTACAAACACCCATCTTACATAATCTTTTTTTGCTTTTACTTTCACAAACAACCTCTCCACCCTTTCTTAAATTATAAGGCTGTCGCAGGCACCTATTTTTTATTTTTAATTGTGCGACAGCTCCATAATTTAAAATTCATATTAATTTACTGTACTAAATAACTCGTTTAATTTATCTTCGGCAGTTTGAGCTGCTTTTTTAACATCTGTTCCATTTGTAATAATATCTTGGAACATAGATTCAATAATTCCTTGTGATGTTAATAAACCTGCTTCTACACTTGGTCCATGTTCAAATCCTATAGCAGTTCCTTTATCAACAGCTGTACTAATAACATCAACAGCATTTGAAAACTTCTTAACTGTTGCATTTGATTTATATTCTTCAGTATCCGAAATTCCCTTAATAGCAGGTAGCATACCTACAGGTGTTGCTTCTAAGAATTTAATATAATTTTCTTTTTCATACAACTTTTCTATAAATGCCTTACATATTTCTGGATACTTTGATTTCTTCCAAATCACTATTGGAATATTTGAGGTTTCAATTCCATAATCAGGATCATCCGCATTAACTTTTGGAATTGGAGCACAATCAATTTTATCAACTAAATCCGGTGAATTTGCGGCTACACCACCTATTTGGAATCCAGAATTAAAGTCAAAAGCAGTCTTTCCTTGATAGAACAATGTTGCTTGGTCAAGAACTGTATAGTTAACAGAATCTTTTGGTGATGAACTCCTATAAATGTCAAGCCAATAATTAATACCATCTATAGCTAAATCACTTGTAAGATCCGCTTTTAAATCATCTGTTAAAAGGCTTCCCCCTGCACTACGTACATAGAAGTTTAAGAATCTTGTCCCCATTAAATCTTTAGATCCAGTAGGGAATGAACATCCATAAACATCATTAGTAGTTAAAACCTTAGTAGCCTTTGCAAATTCCTCCCAGGTCTTAGGAACTTCAAGTCCTGCTGCTTCTAATAAATCTTTTCTATACCACATTACTTGTGCATGAGAGTATAAAGGTAATGAATAATGACTTCCACCTAATTCTCCTTCTGTCAATGATGCTTTAGAAAATTTATCTCGACCAATACTATCAATGACATCATCTACTGGAATAATTGCTTCAGCATCCATCATTTCAACAACATAACCTGGTAGAGCCGTACTCATATCTGGTACATTTCCTGAAGCAAGACCGGTTGTCCACTTTGTATAAAAATCTCCCCAAGAAAAAGTTTCAATATTAATCTTTACATCAGGATTATCTTTCATAAATTGATCCGCCACTTCTTGTATAGTATCCAATCTTGCTCCTTGTGTAAAAGAATGCCAAAATGTAATTTCTCCCTTTAATTTTCCTGGTTCAGCTTCAGTTACACTACCCTTAGAAGAGTTTCCTCCACACCCTACAAGTAACGTTGCCCCCATAATCACCGTTAACATAATGCCTAATAATCTTTTTCTCATTTTTATCCTCCTTGATAATGAAGTCCTTTGTAAAGCTTTACTTATAAACTTAGTATATATTACCACTTTTCACTTTTCCACATAAAAAACATTAAATATTAGCATAAAACAATTTTTTATTACTCTTTTTGTCTCCTAACTTAAGTACTATTTTCTATTACTTTATATTTATATTTTGATAAAAAAAAAGCTCTTGTATCAATACAAATGCTCTTTTTATCAATATTTATATTATATTTAAGAATAAATTTACAAATTATGCTTTCAATTTAAATTTTACACAATGCAAATTTCTATTTTTTATAGGATAAATTAACTATTATATAGTTATTCTTTAGCATTATCCCTATATTGTTTTGGAGTAATACAAAAGTATTTTTTAAATATTCTACTAAAATAATTTGCATCTTCATATCCTACTTCATATGCTATATCACTTATATTATCTCCTGAAATCAATAGCTTTCTTGCAGCGGTCATAACTCTTATTTCATTTAAATATTCTAAAGGATTTTTCCCAACTTGCTGTTTAAATAATGTTCTAAATCTTGATTCACTTAGCTCAGCCATCCTGCTCATTTTTGAAATTGTATATTGCTCTGTAGGATGTAAAATTATATAGTCTACAACAACCTGTATTCTTGGATCTAAATTAACATCAGATTTTCTTATTCTCTTTTTAATTCTTTCTAAAGAAAATTCTTCTTCTTCAATTAGCTCTTTTCTATCAATACTGCTCTTACCTTTATCAATAACATATCCTATAATTAATTCCAGATATCCCCTAACCCAAAACATCCTTGAATCACGATCTTCCTTTATACATTTATACATTTTTTCAAAATACATTCTAGCTTCATCATTTATATCATGAATTACTGTGGGTATATGAAAATAATCTGTTAGTAAATCTCCTCCATCATAATTCACTGATGTTGCAAATCTTATACTATAAAAAGAAAAATCGTCGTTAAGTGCATGACAAGATAATTTACATCCAACTGGAAGATAAACAATATCTCCTTCCTTCACTTTAAATTCTCTCCCGTCAATAAAGAATATAGCATTTCCATTTATAATGTATCTTAGCATACCATAAGGTAAATAGCTTTCTGGATATACCCAGGACTTTCCAAAGGAATATCTATCAATATATAGAAAATTAAATCTTATAGAATTAATAAATGAATTATTCATGAGTAATCCCCACCTTATTATACAGAATATTACAACAATTATAGTATATTATGTTATTTAATTCAATTATAATTTAGTTGTTTTGTCCTATAATTACTCATTTAACCTATTTATAAAAATTTCTCTTAATACTATAATTCAAAATATAAGCATTAATTTTTATTGAAAGGAGGAAGTTTTTATAGTTATGAAAGTTGGTCATAAATATGATAGTCCTGGGTATTTTTCATTAAATGTAGCTGCCGATGCCTGTAGAAAAGAATTTGATATAAAAAATCATACTCTAATAGAAAACAAATTAAAACCTGATTTTCTCTTTATAGGAGATTCTATTACTCATTATTGGGAGCTAAATGCATATTTTAACAAACCCGAACAACTAATTATTAATCGGGGAATAAGTGGAGATACTACTACCTATTTATCCCAAAGACTCTGGGCTGATGCCCTACAATTATCTCCGAAACACTGTATCATTGGTATAGGAATTAATGATTCCTTAGATTTAGAAGGTGATTATTGGAGAAAACTACCCTCGCTTCCCTATAATGATGTTTTAACAAAAGCCCAAAAAAATTATATAGATATTATCGAACAATTTGATAAGACATCTTCAATGCCTATCATAGTTTCTTTATTACCTATTAATATTCCAATTTCATTGTGTGAGGAACAACGAAAAAAATTTATTTGTGACTTTAATGATTTTCTATATAGTTATAGCAAAGAAAAAAACCTCATTTATGTTGATTATTATCATACAACTGTAGTCCCAGGCACAAATTTACTCCTTGAAGGCATTACATATGATGGTCTTCATCCCAATGCAAATGGTTATAACATTATGGCTACAGTATTAAAAAATACATTAAAAAAACAAAATATAATCATCTAAAGTGTATTTTCATCTATGAAGTATAAAAAACATTAGATATAAAAAAATAAAAGAAATAGATGAGCTTCTTTCAGCTGATACAGATACTATTTCTCTAGATTGCACAATGAGTAAACGTGGAGATGGAAGTACTATAAATGAATTCATAAGAGATATAAAAAATAAGTATCCTTATATTATGCTTATGTCTGATATTTCTACCTAAGAAGAAGGAATAAATGCTTGGAAATGTGCTTTTAATTTTGTTAGGACAACCTTAAGGAGTTGTACAAGATATTCTCCTAAAATCAATGAGCCAGATATTGATTTAGTTAAAATATTAGTTAGCATTGGAACTTGTGTAGGTGGTGGAGTGAGTTTCCAAGAAGATTATTTTATTACTCCACTACGAAATAAGATATTTGATATGATTATGCCTAGCTTCAAAAGACATTTAAAAATTACTTCCGCAAATCTAGGTAATAATGTTGGATTGATGGGAGCCATTTATAATTTAATAACAAATAATAACCTTGGAGGTATTTATGATAATTGATAATATACAAAATATCTACAACTATAAATCTCTTTCAATAATTTATGGAATTTTAGAGGAACTTGCAAAATTTAATATAGAAGATATGCCTAATTCAACTATTGTTTATGAAGAAGATAAAATATTTGCTAACCAAATATCACTAACTTCTAAACCCGAATATGAATGCATTTTTGAAGCACATAAAAAATATATCGATGTACATTATATTTTAGAAGGTATTGAGGGTATTTCTACATCTTCTATAAATAAACTTAAAGTTCAGACTCCTTATAATAATGAAAAAGATATTACCTTTTATAATGGAGATGCTGATGGAACATACTATCTAAATCCTGGTGACTTTATGATTTGTTGGCCTACTGATGCTCATAAAGTTGCTATTATGAAAAACTCTCCTTCCCAAATAAAAAAGATAGTTTGCAAGATTTCTGTTGATTATTTATAAAACTTATTTCTTTTGTTATTGAATAGCCCCTACAATATTTAATTTTAAAACCATATAAAAATCTATTTAACTTTTAGTGCAAGTCAAAGGACCTAACGAAACGTTAGGTCCTTTGTTATATCATAAATTTAATGCTTATAATTAAGAATATAACTTCTTATTTTTGCTTAACTTTTGAAATAATATATAACTTTGTGTGATTATCAAACAAATTACACATAGAGTCATTCTTACACTTCTATAATTACATTCATTATTCCACCACAAACCATTCCTTCATCTTCAGCTACATCTCCAGTCATATCAACTTGCATAGTTATAAAGCTTCCTTCTTCTTCATCTTCTATTAAATCCCTTGCTGCAAGAATTACCTCGCCTTCACTACATCCTCCACCTATGCTTCCAAGTGTTTTTCCACTTTGCCAGACAATCATTTTAGCTCCAGCCCCTCTTGGCGTAGAACCCTTTGTAGATGTTACTGTAACAATGGCTTTTCTTTCTTCATCTTCTTTTGCAAGATTTTCTAAAACCTTAATATCCATATCAGAATAATTTGTTCTTTTTTTAGCATTTGCACAAGCTATCATATCTGATACACCAAGCCTTTTTTGTGCAATAATCTGAGAAATAATAGATATTGCAATTTCTAATGGCGTAATTCCCCCAATTCTAAAACCTATAGGGGAACATATTCTATTAAGTAGCTCTGCACTATACCCTTCTTCTATAAATTGTTCTTTAATTCCTTGAACCCTTCTATTAGATCCTATCATTCCGAGATATTCTGGTTTTATATTTAAAACTGCTCTAAGACATTCCTTATCATATTTATGTCCTCTTGTAACAATCGCTACATAATCACTTTTATTTACCTTTATTTTTTCAAAAACATTTTCAAAACTTTCGCAAATAATCTCTGTTGCTAATGGAAACCTTTCTCTATTTGCATAGGCCAATCTATCATCAACAACTGTTACCTTAAATCCAATTTTAGCGCCTATATCAGCAAGATGCTCTGAAATATTTCCCCCTCCAAAAATAATTAATCTTGCCTCAGGAAAAAAAGGCTCAATTAAAATTTGTTCTTCATCATTATGTATGATAAGTTCTGGAGTCCTTTTATCTATTGCCTTATTTATTGAATTTTTAATTTCCCCATCAATGACTAATTCTTTATCAATATCTAATTCTTTATTAATGTTTAAGAATTGTACCTTATTTAAATCTAATAATATTTTTTCTATTTTCTTTCCCCTTTTAAATGAAAGCTTTGTCATCATTACCATACTATGATTGTTTTTCAATTCATTAATAAGTTCTCCATAAGTATTTCTCATATAATCTCCCCCTAGTATTTTGCTGCGCAAAGTAGTGAAATAATGAAAGAGTGAAAAGTGAAGTAAAAAATCCTTGCGGATTTTTGAATTTTTAACTTTATAATTTTGCAGAGCAAAACACCATCAACTCGTTCACTATTAACTCTTCACTAATACTTTGATTCGCTCATTTATATTCAGTAAATCAAATTTACTAATTTTTTATTTAATAATTTTTAGTAGTACAATGTAAGTTGCGAAGATAAATAGACTGTGAAATAAGCATATTCTATTTATCTTCGCCAAACTATATTTTGCGCTTGAAATTATTAAATGAAGAATTAGCCTCATTAATGATATGTATTAAATTGGAGATTTTATTATAATGAGAAACTACAATTCTTATTTAAGATATCTAAGATGGCGTTAAAAATTTTTATTGTTTGAGCGCAGCGAGTTATAAAAATTTAGTCATCTTAGATATCTTAAATTTAGAATTGTATTCGAAATTATACGAAAATCGGAAAGTTAATACATATCATTAAGGTTAATTAGAAATTTATAATTTATGAGCTACAAATTTTCTTTAGCGCTTCTACTAAATCTTCCACGTCTTTTATATTATTTTCTTCTCCAAATGTAAATCTAAGTGAACATTGTGCATTTTCATGAGATAAGCCTATTGCTTTAAGTACATGTGAAGGCTCTAGTAACCCTAAGGAACAAGCTGATCCACTTGATACTGCAAATCCCATTTTATCTAGTTTTAATATCATTGATTCTGCTTCCATTCCCTCAAAGAGAATGTTAACATTTCCTGGCAATCTATCAACAGCATGTCCATTCAATCTTGTGTTTGGTATATTTTTTAAAATATGCATTATAGCTTCATCTCTTAAGTTGCATAATTTTTTTTGATATTGATTTAAGTTTTTATTTGCTAATTCAATTGCCTTCCCCATACCAACAATGGATGCAACATTTTCTGTGCTTCCACGCTTTCCCTTTTCTTGCTCTCCACCATCCATAAGAGAATCGATGCCTGTACCTTTTTTTATGTATAAGGCTCCTACACCCTTTGGACCATAAAATTTATGTGCTGATATTGATAATAAATCAACTTTTAAATCTTCAACATCTATAGGAATACACCCAACAGCTTGTATTGCATCTGTATGAAATACTATTCTATTCTTTCTGGCTATATCTCCTATTTCTGAAATTGGTTCTATAGTTCCTATTTCATTGTTCGCCATCATTATACTTATTAAAATAGTATCTTTTCTTATAGCTTTTTTTAAATCTTCAATTGATATTTTCCCATATTCATCAACAGGCAAATAGCTTATTTCAAAGCCTTCTTTTTCTAATCGTTTACAGCTATTGATAATTGCATGATGCTCTATAGCAGAAGTAATTATATGTTTCCCCTTATTTTTGTAGTGCTCAGCAATCCCCTTAATTGCCCAGTTATCAGCTTCTGTTCCTCCACTTGTAAAATAAATTTCACTCTTTTTAGCGTTTATAGCAGATGCTACTTGCTCTCTTGCTTTTTCTATTGCTTTTTTACTTTTACGTCCAAGATTATAAAAAGATGAAGGATTTCCATACTGATTTGTTAAATATGGTATCATTTCTTTAAGAACATCATCTTTAATGGCTGTTGTTGCTGCATGATCTAAATATATCATCTTCTTTTCAATTATGTCATTTTCCAAAAACCCACCCCTATTTTTATTCAATTCTCTATATTTATTTTAACATATATTGTATTTAATTCAAATTAATATTATATATTCTATATTTTTAATAAACATGTAGTTTTCATTTTTCTAAACTCAAGAACAATACCCTAGGCACCAGAAAAATAGAAATTAATTCGAATATATCTAATGTAAATAAGGGCATTAAAAGATGAATTAGCTTAAAGTCTCATACTTTCATTCATATTTATCTAATGCAAATAAAGGACCTCGCGAAACGCGAGGTCCTTTGTGTATCATAATAATATTTTATTTAGTTTTGCTTAATTTCTCTTTCTTTCCCTTATAAAATAATAAACCACCAACTCCTATTATTACAGTTGCAATAACTAATAGATATATCGGATTGCTTCCTCCTGTTTTTGGTAAATTTTCATTTGCACCTGAATTTGTATCTCCTGGCTGTTGCTCTTGATTATCAGATCCTGGCTTTTGTCCATTATTATTTTCTCCAGGATTTGATGGATTTTCCCCAGAGTTATTATCTCCTGGATTTCCACCTTGATTGTTGTCACCAGGTTTTGGACCTGGATTATTATTCCCTGGCTGCTCTGGCACTTGAGGGTTTGATGGATTTTCTGGATTCTCTGGATTTCCTGGATTCTCTGGGTTTTCTGGATTTGATGGTTCTTCTGGCTTAACTTCATTTTTAATAAGTCTAATATTCCCAAACCTTGATGTATTAGCATAAGATGCACCTGATGGATCACACCATGTTGCTACCCCTGTTCTTTCACCTGCTTCATTAGCATCATTTACTTGTACATCAAAACCTAAGATATTTCCTTCTGTTGGTGTAATTTCTGTTAATGGTATTGCAAGTTCTACTATATATCCCTTATCAGTAATGGAAGTTTGGGTTGTTAAACCTTCTGGTTTGTACCCAGAAACTGTAACCATATTTTCAAAGTTAACTCTAATTTGACTATCATCACCTTGATAGCTAGATGTTTTACCATTGTTTTGATCAAGGAATATTTCTATTGAATCTTGTTCCCAAGCATTTTCATTAGACTTATTTAATACTGTATCTGTAACATCAGCAATAACATATAAATTATTGTTGTTCCACATAGTTTTAACTTTTGCTGTTGCTCCTGAATTGCCTGTCACCCATACATCTGTACTTATTTCTTTTGCATTTTTCCATGCTTCATCAAGCTTTCCATCAATTATTGCAGTTCCAAAAATAGAATCTTCAATTTTAGATTTATTACCTAATTTTAAATCTGCAAAGTATTTTGTATTAGTATCTTGAGAATTAGAATAATCATTTAAAACAACAATTGAATTTTTGCTTCCATCAGCATTATAATCGCTTATTCTAACATCAAAACCTATAACTTTTTCAGTAGTTAATGCTGTATCTAAAGGAATTACTTTATAAATCAAATATCCATTTTCATCATTAATTGCTTCATTACGTTTAATTGTAATATGCTTATCATCATCTCCATAAGCTTCTGTTTTATCATTATTTAAATCTAAAAACACTTCAAAGTTATCGTCATTATTCTTAGTATTATCATTAACATATGCTTTTAAGTATAAATTCTTCTCATCCCACATAATTTGAGCTTTTGCTGTTGCACCATCTAAACCTTCATAGAAAGTATTAATATCTAATGTTCTTACTGTTGACCAAATAATATCATCTTTATTTAATGGTTTTCCTTCTACAGCTTGTGTTTGCTCCCTATTAATTTCAGCATTTTGTGGATCTACTATTGAATAAAAGGCAGGTTTTGCTTTATATTTACCATTAAATAATAATGGTTTATAAGTTTTAACCCAAGAAGTATCATCAATTACTCCCCAAATAACTACAGCACTTATACTTTCTTTTTTAGATTTGAATAAATCAAATAATTGTTTGTAGTATCTTCCTTGCTTAAGTAAAACTTCATGGGTTACAGCTTCATTTTCTAACCCCATGCTTACATCTAATTCTGTTACTTGAAGTTCTATTCCAGGTATAGATTCATACTTTTCCATAGATTTTTTAATACTATCCATTGGTATATCTGAACTTACATGCATTTGAAGTCCTACTCCATCTATTGGTACTCCTTCTGCTTTTAATTCTTTTACTAATTCATATAATTTATTAGTCTTAGCATTATTTCTTTCAATATTATAATCATTAATAAATAGCTTTAGTGAAGGGTCTACTTCACGTGCTGTTTCAAAAGCTACCTTTATATAATCTAATCCTGCTATTTGATACCACTTCGAATCTCTATATTCTCCACTATCTGAAATAACTTCATTAACTACATCCCAATACTTTATTGGACTTCCTTCAGATGCAGTACCATATTTTTCCTTATAATGATTTAGTACTGTTCTTATATGGGTTCTTTCTCTTTCTAATAAAACTTCCTTACTTGCCAATTTCCCAGGATTATCTTTGTCTTGAAAGAACCAATCTGGAACTTGATTATGCCAAACTAAAGTATGTCCTCTCATGATAATATTATTAGCTTTTGCATAATCCACTAGTTTATCAGCTTGCTCAAAGGTAAATACTCCTTCTTCCTTTTGCAATGCATCTGGCTTCATTGCATTTTCTGCAGTCATTATATTATAATGCTTATCAACAAGTTGTTCAGTAAGACTATTATTACCAAAGTCTCCTGGATTCACGGCCCCTCCAACTAAGAAATAATCTTTAAAACTTTCATATAAGCTTGGAATATCTTGCTCTATTTCTATTGGCTTTGCTGGTAATTCACCTTCGATTTTAACATTATCAACATAATAAAAAGGTAAATCTAAATTTGGTGCTTCAATATACATACTAGTTGCTTCTTCCGAATCTTCAGTTGCCTTTATTATTCCTTTTATTTCTGTCCATTCACCTTTTTTAGCTTTTACTTCCCCAACAGTTACATATCCTGGTTTAAAAGTTGCTTTTATTGTTTCTTCTGGATTACTTCCTTCATTATACATAACCCAAAGGCTTACATCATAAGTTTTTCCTGAAACCATCTTTTCAGTTAAATTATAACTTGGACCAGCCCATTCAGCTCCTCTTCCAGAAACCTTTAAACTATGACTTCCCTCATAAAAAATATCATTTACTGATTCAAGTGTTACAGTTCCTTGCTTGTCCCATCCTTCAACTCCATTTTCAAAAGTTGAATTTGAAACTATATTTCCTTTCTGTCCGTCTTCAAATGAGCCATTTTCAATTAGATTTTCGGTATCTTTTGCAAATGCATCTATTGATACACTTGAAAAAATTCCTAGAGTCATAAATATTACAGTAAGAATATTTACAACCTTAATTTTTTTTCCTTTTCTCATAAAATCACTCCTTATAAACGTTTTCAAAGTAGATTATAACTATTATTCGTATTTAGTGTATCAATTACCAATATATAGGTAAAAATTTCAGCATTTCATATAATCTCATTGTAATTTTATGATACTTTTCACAAACTTGAAATTTATACCATATACTATATATTTTTTATGGCTTTTTATGAAACTCATATAAAAAGTAGTATTTTACTCTCAAAATATTAAGAACCTAGATTCTCCAAAGCTATGGATTTTCTAGGTTCTATAATATTTATTTCATATCTTTAATTCTAAGTATTTTTTTACATTTAATTCTAAGTATTTTTTTACATTTAATTCTAGGTATCTTTTTTTATATTTAAAGCTAATTTACCTATGCTCACTATTCTTCCATTTCATTTATACCATAGATTATAAGTTTCAGCCTTATATCATTTAGTATGTCCTTTATACCTTTCACTTACTAGGTTATACATATTTTCTGCTGTATCTATGCAGTTAAGAACTATACTATTAAAATATAAATCCTCACTAATCAATCCGTAATCCTTAGCTTTATTTGACATAACTTGATCTACTGTTAATTCATTACTTTCTAAGGTTACTTGAATTCTATTTAAAATAGTTTCTATATTATCCAAGACTTCTTTTATATTTTTATCTTCTTGCATAATTCCTTCATTATTAAAAACTGTATAAGCAATTTGCCTAATTTCATGTATAAGTTGTTCATTTATTTCTAATAAATTATTGTAAAAACACTGTTCGTACTCATTTTTCTTTTTATAATTTTTAATATCTAAATTTATTTGATTAGAGCTTATTAATAATTCTCTTAGATATGTATTATCAAACTCATCTTTATTTTCTAATGACTTTCTTAAAATTAGCACCATTTCTCTATCTATTTTAATTAGTTTGTTTACATTTAATTTAAATTCATAACTACTCTTATTAGGTAATATATACTTATTTGCTAAAATTGAAATAATAGCTGCAATAAATATATATACTAATCTAAGTTCTATTGCTTCAGTTCTATCCATTGCTAAGGTAGCTAATGCAAGTCCATAACAAGTAGAATATGATGTCATTATCCATGTTGATGGTGTTACTGAATACATGCATATAGTCATTATAACTATTATTAAAATATGAGCACTTGCTGTGTTAAATATACTAAGTAATAAAAGTGCTAAAATAGAACCAAGTATTGTACCTAATATACGATTATTAATTTTCTCTGCACTATCCTCATAAAAAGGAGCAATCATAAAAAAGGCATTCATAGGAATCCAATAGGAATGATTTAATCCTGTTAATTTTGATATTAAGAAAGTTGCTGTTAGTACAAAAGATAGCCTTAATGCAAAACGTAATTGAAATCTATCTAATTTTAAATTATATTTAATTCCATGTAGCTTATGAGTCATTTTTGGTATTCTCCAAGTTTCCTTCACATTATCAAAATTTGAATTATTCATATTAGAAAATGCCAAATTTAAAATATTAATTATATATGCTATATCAGCTTCTATTTTCTTATTTGTAAAGCATTGTTCCTCTAGAAAATTATCTAATAAATTTATTAAAGATACATTGTCTTTTTCATTAATCTCTTTTGATACCTTTTTAAATAGATTACTTAGTTCCTTTAAATATAAAATGTCGCTATCATTTAAATCATCACATATCATATAAATATTCTTTATAACATACTGAAACTTTTGAAAAACAATCATAAAATAATAATTAGTTGAACCAAAGCTATCTACTAAATATTTATAATTTCTACTCGAATATATAAGATTATTTAATTTGTAAATTATTCTATTAAGCTCATCGCTCTCACCTTTTAACTCTTCCTTTTTAGATAACTTATTTATTTGATTAGATAAGTTAAGCAATCCACTTTCTGCTAATTCATAACTATTTTTATGTCTATCTCTTAATGAATTTATAAATAATGCTATAGTAATTACTGCCATACCAAAAATTAATGCAGAAAATCTCTTAGGTAATGCTGAAAATGTAATAGGTCTTAGCTGTAAAAACACAAATGCCATTACATACACAAAATATCCTTTAGGTGTAAAGCTATCTGTATATAAATAAACTATAAGAGATGGTACTATTAAATTACCAGCTACACATAATACTATATTTAAATTTACAATATAAGAGAAAACTGCTATCAACATTAACATGCAAAATATGTTTAGCAATTTTTTTAAATTAAATTCTTCTTTTGATTTCATTCTAAATAAAATTGTTAAAAAAGAGACCATTATTACTTCAGTTGTCCCAAATATCTTCAAAAAAGAAAAAAATAAGCTAATAGCTACAATAATAGTGGGTATTCCATTTATAAATCCATTTTTTGCATTAACTAGCTGCCTTTTTACCATTTCCACTTTTACGTCACCCCTCTAATATTTGCTCTTTATTTTATTATTTTTCATATTCTTTTTTTGTATTCTTTTATAATTTACTCTTTTTTTAATATGTAAAATATACTCTTTTTTAATATAACCAATATATTCTTTTCATAAAATTTTGTCAATTATCGCTTATTATATCCACTTTTAAATCTCCTTCTCAATTTACCCTTACTACTGTAAAATTTTAATAGAATAGCTAACATAGGTTTTACTTGATAAATTGTTTAATCAAAGCTAAAGGGAGTCGTGCAACACGCCTCCCTTAAAGATTTACCTATTAAATCATTTTAGTGTATTTAATAAAATTTCCTAAAATTTTTTTTCATTTTCTTGAATAAATTTTTTTTGATTCTCTATATAATCAACTTATGGTCCTATATTATTAGTTGATGATTCTTTTAAAGCTTTTTTATATTCATCAGATTATTCTCCATTCATATTTTTTAAATACTACCGCTAACCCCATATCATATAGACTAGTTCTGTACATTAAACTCGCATGCCATTCTTTTATCATTTCTAAAGTAAGCTTTTCATCTATTTTATCTAATACCATATCAAAAGTATAAAAAGATTTAACAGTTTCTTGAACATCATCTAATGTATGAGTTCCCATTACTATATTTAAGGCTTGGATTAACCTAGTAACTTATGGAGTGTTAATTATCTATACATCTATATGCTATACTAGCAGCACTTTGTGTAAATAATCCTGTTTCCTTTTTATAAATTAATTTACTTATTGGTGATAAGTAAAATAATTTCATTGCTTCATATTTACTTATTGATTTTAATTTACTAATATTTATTATTATATCATCTATAAGCATTACTAGTATTTCATCAAACTCATTCATTTTCATATTATTTTACTTCCTCCATTCCAATAAACTTTAAACATTCCGTAATCACTTGTTCTAATAGCCCATTTTTCTGCTTGCTCCTTAAAAGTTGTAGCATAAAATCCCATTCCGAAATCTAATGCTCTATTAGATTTAATTACCTTGGGTTCTTTTATTATCATATTTGACCCATGATATATTATCATACTTTAATCCCCTTACTTCTTAATAAATTTATTATTTCACTTACAATATAATCCTCACCTTGAGTATGGAGTATGTCATAATATTTTATAATATATTCATCTAGTATTTTAGTTCTTTCAGTAAGCAAATTATATACATCTGATGGTATAATATTCAAGTTACGGCTTAATGCAGTTATGCAAAATATAGAAAAGTATAATTGTTCATCATTTATATCATTTCTCTTTATCAAAATATCACCCTCATTAAATTACTTTTAGCTCTATAAACTCTCCCTAATATTCTCTTAAATTTTAAAATTAACGCCTTATTTCTATCAATCTTATATCTATGAATTTCTTAATAATAGCACAATCTTCTACTTATATTATATCCTATTACTATTCATTATTAAACCAAAATGACCATAGTTCTGAAAAACTATGGTCATTTTAATATATGCAAAATTCGCTAAATTGAGCTTATCGAAAAACCTCTTTTACCCATGGTGGATTGGCCTCCCTCTACCATACCTGTCTCTTGTTAAACTAATCTAAAATGAACAAAATAAATTTTACTTGATAAATTATTAAAACCTATAGTAGAACAATTAAATTGTTTTACTATAGGTTTTTATAAAATCTTAGTTATATACATTATTTTTTATTCATATGCTCATAAACTTCAACAAATTCTTTTGCTAAATCTGTAAATGCCATTGAAGTCATTAAATGATCTTGTCCATGTATCATTAATAATGAAAGTTCAGTTTTATTTCCTTGAGCTTCTTTAGTTAACATTTGTGTTTGAGAATGATGCGCCTTTGTTAATGAAGCTTGAGCATCATTAATTTTATTTTTTGCTAATTCAAAATCTCCAGTTTTAGCTGCTTGAATAGCCTCCATTGCATTACTTTTTGCATCTCCTCCAAACATAATTAACTGCATAATTACATCTAAATTCATTTGTTCTCCCAAAATAAACACTCCTTTTAAGTAATTTAATTGATTTGCAAAAATGATTATTAATTAAACTTATAGCTTGTTTTAATACTTGCTAAACTACTTATTCATTAAACTTAAAGCTTGTTCTAATACTTTTTCTCCATTCATCATGCCATAGTAAGTCATATTTATTACATCAATTGCAATACCTAATGGCTCTACCTTCTCTTCAAATTGTGATTTCATAAAACGCACTTGTGGCCCTAAAAGTAATACATCAACTTTTTTCTCAGTGAAATAACTATCTGCCTCACTAGCTGAAATAGCAAATATATCTGCTTCAATACCCTTCTCCTCAGCTGCTTTTTGCATTCTAGTCACCATTAAGCTAGTACTCATTCCAGCTGCACATATTAACATAATTGTCTTTTTCATATTTATACACCTCTCTTATAATATCTAAAAAAACTCTTTATAAATTTAGTAATATATAAGAAGGTAGGTTAAAACTAAACCTAACCTTCTATATATTTCAATTTCTATATATTTTCTTTAAATGATCAACGATTAATTGAACGCGCCATCATAGATACAGTATGACGAACACCTCGAATTGCCTTACTCATAGCAAAAATATTCTCAAAAGGTGCAACTCCACCATAACCTGCATCACCAATATGCTGAATATCTACTCCACAAATTTTATTGCGTATTGCAATGTGTTTAATAGTATCTTCATCTGAACTTTCTTGACTGGTACCAATTGCAGTCATTACAAGTGCACCTTTACTATGTGCTATTTTAACTACATCTTTTAATTCTGAATCATCAAAGCCAGGTACTGTTCCAACTGCAGGAACTAAAATAATATCTGCACCTGCCTCAATAAATCCTTCTACTGCTTTTAAATCTGCAACTGGTTCATTAACACCAGCTCCATGCATTTTTCCAGCAATAATTAATCCTGAAAAATGTTTTTTTGATAAACGAATTGTTTTTTCTATTTGTGAATTAGTAACTCCTGTACCAGGGTTTCCAGTAAAACAAACAAAGTCCATACCAAGTTTTTCAATTTCTTTAATTGTTTCAAGATTAGCTTGTCTACCTCTACTGATAGTTAAAATATCTTCCGCCATATCTGCATCTAAATCTACAGGCTCTAAATTCACTCCTATTGGACGTCCAACTAAACGATGTAACTCATCTACAAAATTTCCTTCATTAACTTCTAGTCCAAATATTTCTGGATTTAAAACATCTACACAATTAAGTAAAATTAAATCTGCTCCAAAAGCCCTAGCAATTTCAGAGTTAGTAATATCACCGATAAAGGATTCCCTTGGTGCCACATTCTCTGAAAGAATGGTTCTCCCTTCACTAGCCTTAATACTTTGTTTTAATTCTGCTGCGGTCATTTCTAATATCTCCGATGCATTCGCACTAATTAATCTTTTACCCATAACTACTCCTCCAAAATTCTTTAACTAATTATATTTTTTATTTTCACTTTTTTATTTTAAAAAACTATTTTTAACTTCATTAATATCAAGTTAATTTACTACTTTTCAGCTTATTTACTGTTATCTTCTTAAGCTATTAACTCATTATACTATTATTAATTTCAATTTCCTCAGCTGCTTCTAAAGCTAAGTTTTGCTTTTCAACTGCTTTATAGAAGAACCAATAAATTGCTACATCTACAAGTATGCATACTATTTGTAATACAGCTCCGCTTATATGATTTCCAGTTGTAAGGAATCCACTAAGAATTGGTGGCATTGTCCAAGAAACTTTTATACCTGTAGTTCTTGCAACTAACCCTGAAGACATTGCCACATATGATATTACCGCATTTGCTACTGGTGCTAAAATAAATGGTATGATTAATGAAACATTCATTACTATTGGTAACCCAAACATAGCAGGTTCATTAATATTAAACAAACCTGGTGTTAAAGTTAATGGCGCCATAGCTTTAGTCATTTTACTTGCATTTTTACGTCTAGCAATAATTGCAATAACAATTACTAAACCAATTGTAGCTCCACCGCCACCCATATATACGAAATTATCTATAAATGGTAGTGTAATAATATTTGGTAAATGAGCTGTACTATCAGCTTGGAATAATAAACGATTTGCATCTGAATTCATTAACCAAATAGGTTGAAGAATACTGTTTACAACGTTTCCTCCATGGATACCAACAAACCAGAATAAACTATTTAATAGAATTGCAATAATTGTTCCAAATATATTATTACCAAGTAATCCTAGTGGTTTTCCTAAAACTATCATCATTAAATCATGAATATTACCAATATTAACTCTATCAAGAATCGCAAAAACAACTAACCATAAAGTTATAATAGCTGCACCTGGAATTAAAGCACTAAAGCTTCTAGCTACTGCAGGTGGCACAGAATCTGGTAATTTAATTTGAATATCACGCTTTATAAACCAGCTAAAAATTAAAGCTGAAACAATACCAATAATCATAGCTACGAATAAACCTTTACTTCCCATATAGCCAACTGGTATACCTGTACCTGTTTCACCCTTTACAAAAGGTGTAACAATTATAAAAGAAGATAATGCTACAATACCTGCTGAAACACCATCAACTTTATTTTGACGAGCTAAGCTATTTGCAATTCCAAAACTTGCTACTAGACCCATTAATCCGAAACTACTATCTACCCCCTTCCATAAATAAGAATCAATTCCTACAGCTGTCAACCAATCAGTCCATGCTTTAACTGGAAAACTTGCTATTATCATGAATAACGAACCAATAATAATTAGTGGCATACTTAATGTTATACCATCACGTATTGAAATTAATACTTTATTTGCCCCTAACTTAGCAGCTATAGGTAACATTTTTTCTTCAAGAAACTCATTTAAATTTTTCATATTAACCTCTCCTTTTTAAATATTTATCAAAATAATTTCTATACCATTTAAACATTAGAAATAAATAAATATTATGTGATTATATGTTTTAAAACTTAAATTTTTTATTTAATTACAAATCTAAAAAAATAGGTTTGTCATCAAATTCAAGCTCTCTTATTATGATATTTTCGGTTTCAAATACAATAATCTCATTCTTCTCTTTAAGAAAACCAGATGGAAGATATAAATATTGTATAGGTCCCTTAGACCAATACCTTCCAATATTAAAGCCATTAACAAATACTGAGCCCTTACCATATTTAGAACAATCAATAAAAGTATCATTAATATTATTTAGTTCAACAGTAAAATGATAAAACATTGGAGTTTCTACTTTATCTAAAGAATTTTCTTCAAATTTAATTTTAGAAATCATCTCTTCATCAAGGTATAATGGATATTGAACCCATCCACTATGGAAATGATTATTTATCATAACTCCGCCCTTTATCCCTTTTCTTTGAGTAGGACTATTTAATTTATGTCCATAGTTTACTCTACCTAAATTTTCAACTAATACATCAACATTTATAACTTCATTTTCACTACTAAACTCAACCTCTGTTCCTATTTCTTCCTTATATTGAGTAGCAATAAGTTTTTCATCAATATATACATGGCATCTATCAGAAGCATCTATAACCTTTAATTTTTCATCATGATGATAATTCTTAATTTTGCTTCTATATAGCATGTATCCATAGTTACAATCTAAGTCTTCCATGCCTTTAGGATATACTGTTTTAACTTCTTTCGATATATCAGAAACAATAGACATAAGATTAGCTGTACCATCAACTTTATAGCTGCCAAGATTCTTTAATATTCTTTTCCTTGGAGGCAATTGTTCTATATTAGGATATAGTGATTTCATAACCTTTTGTAATTTATAATACTTATCACTTGGATTACCCCATTCCGTTAATATCGCATCATAATCATAGGAGGTAACTTGTGGTAAATCATTATTTCCTCTTGCAGAACAACCATTCATAAATCCAAAGTTTGTTCCTCCTCTAAACATATAAAGATTAATACTTCCTATTTTAAGCATTTCCTTTACATCTTCAGCTAAGTCAATAGAGTCTCTACGAATGATATCTTCTCCCCATCTATTAAACCATCCATCCCAATATTCCATGCACATAATAGGCCACTCTTTTCCATTTTGTACAATGAAATCTTTAAGCATATCACAATTCTCTTTTGATTTTGAACCAAAGTTTCCAGATACAAAAATATCATCTTCAATTAATGATCCAGACTCTAATGCTTCAATCCATGTACCATCTGATGTGAAAAGAGGAACATCTACCCCATTTTCTTTCATTATTGATGCTACAATTCTCAAATATTCCTTTTCATTACCATAAGAACCATATTCATTTTCAACTTGCATCATCAAAACTGGTCCACCCTTAGTTACTTGATACTTAACTAATCTAGGTAGTAAATCATTATAATAATTTCTTAGCTTTTCAATAAAGTTATCATCAGAGCTTCTAAGCTTCATTTCTTTATCCTTTAATAGCCATGCTGGAAGTCCACCAAACTCCCATTCAGCACATATATAAGGAGTAGGCCTTAAAATAACATATAAACCTAACTTTTCAGCAATTTTTATAAACTTTTCTATATCTTTGATTCCTTCAAAATCAAATTTTCCTTCATATGGTTCATGAATATTCCAAGGAATATATGTTTCTACTGTATTAAATCCTAGAGCTTTTAAATTAAATAATGTATCTTCCCATTGAGAAGGGTGTATTCTAAAATAATGAACAGCTCCAGATAAAATTTTAAATTTATTATCATCTATATAGAACTCTTCTCTTATTTCAAATTTAGACATCTATATGTTCTCCTTATCAGCCATCTTAACGAAAGGTAAGTAAACTACTATTGAAATTGCTAAATTCACCAATGATAATATAATTGCTCTCCAATCAAATCCTGTAGCGAAGAATCCATATAATACAGGTGGCATAACCCATGTAACATTTTGAGTAACTGGTGCTACCCAACCTAAAGTTGTTGCTAAGTATGAAACTGCTGCCATTAATGAAGGTGATAATAAGAATGGTATAAATAAAAGTGGATTCATAACTGTAGGAAGTCCATACATAACAGGCTCTCCTATATTAAATAAAACTGGAGCTATACCTAATTTAGCAACTTCTTTATAGTGACTATTTCTAGATTTCCAGAATATTGCTATTAATAAACCTAATGTTCCATACCATACAAATGCTCCATAAGATACGCTTGTCCATAAATATGGAATTGGTTGATTATTTTGAAAAGCTTCCATATTAGCTAATAAAGTAATTCCAAATAAGCCTTCCATAATTGGTGCCATAACGTTTCCACCATGAATACCAAAGAACCAGAATAATTGTGTTAAGAATGCAATAAGTATAACTGCAATGAAACTTTGTGATAAACCTAGTAATGGAGTTTGAAGTACTTTATATATCCAGTCAATTAATAATTGTCCAGTAATTTTATTAAATGCATATACGAATATAGCTACAACATATAATGCAACAAAACCAGGAATTATTGACATAAAAGGTTTTGCAATAGCTGGTGGTACTGTATCAGGTAATTTGATTGTCCAGTTTTTATTCATTAATTTACTATAGATAATGCAAGCTATAAAACCAATAAGAATTGCAGTAAAATAACCATTTGAATTAATTTGTGCTCCAGGGATAATTCCACTAACTGTAACAGAAAGATTATTTCCTTCAACAGCTATATCCTTAACACCTTTAAAAAGTTCTGATAAAACTTGTCCATCAGCATTAGGTAATTGAATACTTTTAGTTATAGAATTACTAATAGCTATTATAAAAGCTGAAAGAGCAACTATACCTGAGGATAGTGTATCTGTCTTATAAATCTTGGCAACATTTACACCTAAAGAAAAAATAAATAATAGCGATACTATAGCTAAACTGCCTTTAAATATTAAATTATTTACATCTACAAACCAACTAAATGTTTGTGGGATTGAAGTATTTCCAAATTGTCCAGGTACATCTACTAAAAATGCATTTAGTAAAAGAGCAATTGAACCAGTCATAACAACAGGCATTGTACCTATAAAAGCATCTCTAAGAGCTACTAAGAATTTTTGATTACTTATTTTTGAAGCAATTGGTAATAAATATTTTTCAATAGATTCCATCAACTTATTCATTTTTATCTCCTTGTTATTAAAATTTTTTAATTTAAATTAGCATCTCTAAACAGATAGATTTGATTAAACTTAATTCTTACAATAGAAATAAATCCTAATCATTTCTCTCTATTTCTAAATAAAATGCACATTTTTTTGTAGATAATATTTATAAATTCTAAATTATTACTTTATCGTTAAGTATAAGATATTTATAATACAAATCAATTTAATCGTTTTCTTAGGATTTATAGTTAGATTACTATAAATAATGTAATTTAATTATTTAATTACTTAATTATTTAATTATTTAATTACTTAATTATTTATAACTCTTTCTCAACTAAATGTACTTGGACTTCCTTTATAAAATTCAAACTACCTTTTACTTAAATAATCCCTCCTTTTCTCATAAATTACAATTTATAATTTATAATTTATAATTTATCAAGTACATTTCATCTATTTTTTTATATAATTGATAATAATTTATAATTTATTATGATTAAAGTATAATTTACCAAAAATAATTTGTCAACATATATATTGGCTATTATTAACTTTTTTAATTATAATTTATAATCAATTTTACTCTTTATTCTTTAGATTTTTAAGTGAATATTATCATATATAAAAGTGAATATAGCCTAAATCAATAGAGTTATACTTTTGTAGGCTCTTTATTGTCTTCAAAATAATTTATAATAAAAATAATTATATTTATTTTTAAATTATAATTAATGTTATATAATATTATTATTGAAAGGAGATACAATATGAAGCTTACAAAAAACCAACAAAAGTTAAGATTTAAAATTTTAGATAAAATTTATGCTAAAGGACCTATTTCTAGAATTGATATTTCAAACGAAACTGGAATTACACCTGCAACAGTTAGCGAAATTACTGGTAATATGATTCAAGAAAACCTTATACATGAAATTGGAGAAGTTATACCTGAAGAAAATAAGTCAGGAAGAAAAAAAATATTATTAGGTATATCCCCTAATCATAGTTTTTATATAGGTACAGAGTTATCACCTAAATATATATCTTTTTGCTTGACTGATAATATTGGTAAAATTTATAAGGAAAAGACTATTCAATTAGATAATTCTAATTTAGAAGAAATTTTAAGTGAAGAATTTTATATTAATGAATTAAGTAGTTTTATAGATTCTTGTACAAACTATAATCCGAAAGGGATAGGTATAGCCCTTCCTGGCCATTTTGATGAAGTTAATAAATCAATTATTAGTAATAATTCATTTTGGAAAAATTTCGATATAAAAATACTATTAGAAAGATTCGATTTACCAATCTACTTTGAAAATAATATTAAATGTATGACATTATCAGAAAGATTATTTAGTTTTAATGGCAATGATGATAATTTTATATTCTTCCATGTTGGTAGAGGAATGTTTTGCTCATATATGTACAATGGTGAACTCTATGCCAAGGATAATTTTCTTGTTGGAGAAATAGGACATATCGTTGTTCATCCGAATGGTGAATTATGTGAATGTGGAAAAAGAGGATGTCTTCAAACATACGGAAGTGAAGCTTGGATTATTAAAAAATCTCAAATACTCTTTGATAACTCAGAAACTACATATTTGAAACAATTAGTATCTGAAAGAAATAAAATTACCATAGAAACTATATTAAAAGCTTATAGGTTAGGAGACGAAGGAATTATAAAAATACTTAACTCTGCAATTAATTATCTTTCAATTACAATTAATAATTTATCAATGATGATTGATTCAAGTAAAATTATAATTCATGGAGAGTTGTTTAATGAAGATTTATTAAAAAATCTATTAGAAGAATTATTAAGACAAAATATTAACTTGCTTTCTAAAAATATAAAACAAGATATTTTAATTAAGGAATATAATAATTATAATGGTGCTTTAGCTGCTGCTGCTCTTTGTGTGTCAAAACTTTTAATTAAATTGGACTAATAAGTTTTTGTACCTTAGTAGCCTTACTCTATAGTACATTTTTTTGAAAATATAAAGGAAGTCGCGTTTCGCGACTCCCTTTAGTTTTACTATATTAAAGATTAACTTTCTTAGTTTCTTTTGTTATTACATTAGCTTCCACCATTTCAACAAGAGCTCCTGATTCTGTTTGTAATAACTTATTAGTTATTACAGAATTCATAAGAGCAGAAATGTCAGCATCCAAAACATCTTCTTTAACATCCTTAATAGTCAGATTTGTCTTTTTGCCTGCAACATCTTTAAACCCCATTCTAGCAGTTCTTTCTATCATATTAAATCCCCCTTTCCCCAATTTTAAGATTACTCTAGCAACATCTTTTTATTATGCACATTCTTTCGTGATCCTAGCTATTCTGTCATGAATTAAGTTCATTAGCCTTAGCTGATTTTTATTAAGTATTACTCAGAGCTTGTCTTAATAATACTTAAGTTGCAAAGCCAATTAGCCTCTTGTTAGCATAAAAGTTTGTTGCTTCTTAATTGTGCTTACTGAATAATCCATAAGCTTTTCAACTGCATCTGATAACTCCACTAATTTATCATCAGTTGCATCTACAGATACATTCTTAAAGCTTTGCTTATTGAATACATCTTTTCCCTTAGAATTAACACCAACTTGATAATTAATCTCTAAAGCATTTCCTACTAAAACTGAATTTGCCATATTAATCACCTCCCATTTACTATATATGCAGTTATGAGAAGTTTTTAAAATGTTATATAAACTTGTTAATTTTTATAAGCTGAAAGTTATAATAATTAAAGAATGAAGAAATTAATGTGAAAAATCCTTAAGTAGTTTTTGAATAATAGTACTTCTCATAAGCAAATTTAAAATTTTACATAGCAGACGTTGGACATATTGTAACGTGTAGTATGCTTCAACTGAACTTAGTGTGAAAGCTCCTGTACTTAAGCCTGCATAGATTAAATGCATATTAACTACTAATATTTCCTCTTTCATATTAGTATAATTAAGAAATATAAGTTAGCTAAGATAAATAGGCTATGTGGAATAAGCATATAGTGAGGCTAGTACTTCTTTACAAAACTATTTAGCTTATGAAACATATCTAATTATCCCCCCATTTCTATTGATAATTTACTAGAATCATGCCCACCCTAATAATTTCTGCTCTAAATCAACATAGTCATAGTCTCTACCCTTAAAGTTATTAAATCTTAACTTCCTAGGCTCTCTATAATCTATAAATGTATTTTCCTTCTTCGCTTCTTTTATGATATTTTGATTTAAATATACTTCAAACTTATCACCAAATAAGGTCTTAGGAGTTAGATATTGCTCAAACTCAGTATTTTTCCAAACCTTAACCTTTTTATCAATAACTTCTTTAAAATCATCAATACTATAACCTTCATTTAGTCTATCATTGATTAACATAATAGTTACTTTATTATTTTCTTTATACTTAGTTCCAACCTTTAAATTTAAATATGCTATTATTTCTCTAACTTTCTCTATATGTTTATATAAATTAGAATCTATAGTAGATGAGTTATTTAATAGATTAGTCTTTGTTGAACATTTTAAAGTACACCCTTTATCATTTTCTGTAGATAACCTTGTATCATTTTTATAGACAACCTCATCATCACAATAATTTTCCTCATCTATTTTATTGATAGTATCATCATTTTCAAAGACACCCTGGACATTGTTTTTCATATTATAGTTATTGTTGCTACCATAATTATTACTAATACCTAGATTATTGATAGTGCCATAATTACTATTATTATCAACATTAGTTTCTTGATTATGATTATTATATTTAATATCATCATCCCTTTGTTTATTACAATTACTTTTTGCATCATTATTTGGTTGAGCCTCATTTTTATTATTATCAAAAAGCTCATAAAACTTATTTCCAAGCTTAAAATAAGAAAAGGTTCCCCCTTCCTTTTTAGTGTAATGATTTAAAATTCCCATATCTCTTAGCTTTAACATCCTAGCCATAACTGTTCTTTTTTCTAATCCTAAATAAGGCATTTCCTTAGCAAAACTTTGATAGCTAACCCAATAATATTTTTCATCTTCTATAATTTCATAATTCATTCTTCCACTATCTTTAAAATCAGCAAAGTACCTAAGAATAGCTAAATCTTTAATATCTAAACCAAACTCCATAATCTTTTTAACTGAAAAACCTAAAAATGAAAATTGCATATTAAAATCCTCCTAAATATAACTTTTAAAATTCTCTAAATATAACTTTTAAATATCACTCATTAAATAGATATCCAAATTAAAATAAAATTGAGAAAAAACTTTTAAAATTTTTTTCTTATTGCATATGCAGTTATTTTAAAATTTTAAAGATTTATGAAGATATTTTTGATTTAAATTTTTTACTAAAAAAGAGTGAAGATGCATATCTATATAATATAGATCTCCATATTTTACACAATCCTCTAATTAATATATAACAAAACAAAGGACCTCACGTTTCGCGAGGTCCTTTAAAATTTCCAACTTTAAGTAGATATTCATTTATCACTAAATATAAAAAATTTGACCAAGGGGCTTGTGGGGCGATTTGAAACCCACATACTAAAACATTTTTTCATTCTCTTTTATAAAATCCTTTTGCATTTCTATATAATCAACTAATGGTTTTATATTATCCAATGTTGATTCTTCTAAGGCCCTTTTATATTCATTTGAAGATTCACCATTCATATATTTTAAATCTAACCTATTATCTAACAGTTGCTTTAAATATATAAATCTACCTATTCTACCATTCCCATCTTGAAATGGATGTATACATTCAAATTCAAAATGGAATTTTGCTATATCATAAATTGTAACTTCCTTTAAACTATAAAAATTTTCTATAATTGCATTCAACTTCTCTTCTACTTCCCAAGGATTCGCAGTATCAAATTTAGCTCCAAGTATTCTGTTTTGATATTTTTTAAATACTCCTGCTAACCCCATATCATACAATCTTGTTCTATACATTAAACTAGCATGCCATTCTTTTATCATTTCTAAAGTGAGTTTTTCATCTATTTTATCTAATACCATATCAAAAGTATAGAAAGAGTTAACAGTTTCTTGAACATCATCTAAAGAATGAACTCCCATTACTATATTTTTTTCAAATAAAAGTTGAAGCGCTTCTGTTGTAAATGTACTCCCCTCTATTTTATTTGAATGATATATAAAATCGTATTTTAAAATTTCATTTAAAGAATTGTGAATTCCCTTTGTTTCTTTTAACACCTTTAAAAATCTATGATAAAACTCATTCTTCATTATCTTCTCTACACCTCATTAATAAATTTCATTATATATTCTATATTAAATTTAATTACTTATCTTACCTTAAATATTAATTATTATATTTATTATACCCTATCTAAATTTTTTATAAAATAAAAAGTTCCCTTATTTAATTTTTCTTATGACCTCCCATTAGCTACAAGTCATCAGATAATTGAGAACTATTCTATTCCAGGGTGTTGTTTCTGGAGTGCTAAGTATACAGCTTGATTAAAAAAAGATGATTTTATATCATCATCTGTTTACTCTATACGAATTATATTAAATTGTAATTTAAAGAAGAACTGGTTTATTCCCTGAGGTGCTTATGGGGCTCAAAGAGGCCCACTTTCTTTAAAAATACTTTTGCTCTAGATTTTTTACTAAAAAAGAGTGAAGATGCATATCTATATAATATAGATCTCCATATTTTACACAATCCTCTAATTAATATATAACAAAACAAAGGACCTC
>NZ_JADNKB010000004.1:0-118537 GCF_015555225.1 Clostridium sp. D46t1_190503_E9 | reverse complement strand
AAGATGCATATCTATATAATATAGATCTCCATATTTTACACAATCCTCTAATTAATATATAACAAAACAAAGGACCTCGCGTTTCGCGAGGTCCTTTAAATTTATAAATTTTTCTACACCACAAAAGCCAAAATCATAGATAACCTTATTCATTTAAAATTTTCAAAATGCCATCACCATATTTTTCAATCTTCACTTCTCCAAAGCCAGAAACATCTTTTAGTTCTGATTTTGTCTTTGGCATTTTTTCTAATAAATTAGTCATTTGCTTATCACTAAAAATAATATATGGTTTTGTATTCTCTGCTCTACTCATTTGAAGTCTAAATTCTTTTAATTTCTTTATTAAAATTTCATTATTACATACAATATCAATATTATTATTAATTATATTGCTTGTACTATTATTAATTATATTACTTGTACTATTATTGCTTGTACTATTATTAATTATATTACTTGTACTATTATTGATGAAAGTATTGTTATTTATATTAACATTTATATTGATATTACTTATATTGTTACTTTTATCAATATTATTTGTGATATAATTTTTATCTTTATTCACAATATCACTTTGCAGATTATCAATACTACTCTCATTAATCTTTTCTATATGATTAATTTTATCTTTACGTATTGTTTTATTATTTCCTTTATCATTATAAGCATCAACTAATTCTATTAACTCACGATACTTTTTTAAAAAACTTAATTTGCTAGGATTATGTAATGCAAGCAATTGTTCTGCAACATCCTTCATTTCCTTATCACTTAGAGCCACCATTAACTCTGATTTAGCATTAACTTCTTTTATGTAACTAATAAGTTGATCTGCTTTAACAACCTTATCTTTAATTTCTTTCTTAGCATATCTTGAATTTAAAACTGTTTTAGGATTAGCCAATACTACTATTGATTTATAATTATCATTAAAATATTTATCAAAAAGAAACTTAGAAATAAAATTACTTTTAGACTCTTTCTTTATCCTCTTTAATACTTCCAAGTGCCTTTCATTTTGAGTTATTGGAGAATATATTCCTTCCTTTATAAACCTTCCATTGAAATTATAAGTTCTTATGAAATTTCCTTGTGAATTTATTTCTATATTACCTATAAGATTCTTACATTCAATTATAAATATAACTTTTCTTGTTACCACTATATAATCAATTTGTGCAGATAAATCTTCACTTTCTAAACATATATCATGCAATATATACATTGGTATTCCACTATTTTTAAGCTCAAAAGCTATATTATTCTCTCCAAATTCCCCAAGAGTTGCAATCTTTAATTCTTTTTCTATTTTTCCCTTTAACCCTTCTGGTGCTCTGCTATGTAATTCCTTTAACTTAGAAATATAATATTTTGATTCACTTTCTTCCTTTAAAAATATAGGTTTATCTAGTTTGTTAAATAAAGCCATGTTGTACCTCTCATAATAATTAAATTAAATATATATAAATTATACTTTATAAATGTATATATTTATATAATTATTATCAATATTTTACCAGATTTTATTTTTACTGGCACTCAAAATTTTTATATAACTTTATTTCAACTTATTTCTATGATTACAATAAAAAAGTTCAAGGACGTCGCGAAACGCGACTCCCTTGAACTTTTAAGCAGCTTTCTTTTATAAGCACAGTACTATTTCACCTAAAGCTCAGAAATTTTATAAAGCTAAAGCTCTTAAATATTCCGTAACTTCCTCTCTTAATTCATCATTTCTTAAAGCATATTCAATATTTGCTTCTAAAAAGCCTTGCTTATCTCCAACATCATATCTTCTACCTTCAAAGTTATAAGCATATATGGCTTCTTCTTCTAAAAGCTTTAGTAATGCATCAGTTAATTGAATTTCTCCACCTTTACCTGGCTCAGTTTCTTCTAATATTTCAAATATTCTAGGAGTTATAATGTATCTACCTAATATAGCAATATTTGATGGCGCTTTATCTATACTCGGTTTTTCTACTAATTCCTTAACCTTATAAATTCTATCTTCTATGTTAATTCCACCCATTATTCCATACTTTGATACATTTTCCTTGCTAACTTCTTGTACACCTAATACAGATGTTTTGTACTCGTTATAACAATTAATAAGTTGACCTAAACAAGGATTATCATCATTATAAACTATATCATCACCTAGTAAGACAGCAAAAGGCTCATTGCCAACAAAAGTTTTAGCACAGTGAATAGCATGTCCTAATCCTTTAGGCTCCTTTTGTCTTATAAAGTGTATATTTACCATATCAGAAATTTCTCTAACCATCTCAAGCATTTCTTGCTTTCCATTGCTTTCAAGCTCTAATTCAAGCTCTACAGATTTATCAAAATGATCCTCTATACACTTTTTATTTCTTCCAGTTATAATTAAAATTTCTTCTATACCAGATTGAACACATTCTTCAATTATGTACTGAATAGTTGGCTTATCAACTATAGGCAACATTTCCTTTGGTTGTGCTTTAGTTGCAGGTAAAAATCTTGTTCCTAGACCTGCTGCTGGGATTACTGCTTTTTTGATTTTTTTACTCATAAATGTTTCCCCCTAAAGAGTTTATTTACTTTTTAGTAGTTATATAAATTTTATATAACTACTTACTTATTAGAGACTTTCTAATATTATTAAAATTAGTCTTAGAAATTAATCTTCTAATAATTTTACTCATAATTATTGAAGTTACTAATGTTGCCCAAAATAATATAGAATAAACCAATATAGCCTTAATACTAGTTGCTCCAATAATCTTCAAAAATACTAACATTATTGGTTGATGTATTAAATAAATATAATAAGAAATTTTATTTAACTCTTTAAACAGTTTATAATTAATTATATATTTAATTATGCTATTATTTATAATTCTTTCTATAACTATATAAATAACTACAATTCCAATTAACGCCATTATTCTATCGGTAAATATATTTAATATCTTTTTTGATAAAAAATGATGAATAATTAAACAACATTAGTATAAACTATAGATTTCCTGGACTCTTAGCAAAAATTATATCATCTATTACTCTATACAGATAACTTTCTCCATTACTGTCTATACCAAAAATTATTTGTATTATCAAAATAAAAAAGCTTCTTATTAATAAATAAGGTATTATCAATCTTTTAAATTTCTTATAAACTAACTTTCTAACCGCCTTATATTTTCCATATTCTTTACTAAAAGAAAAGTACATCTAGATGTAGATACAAATAATGATATACGGAAACTATATATATTCAGTTATATACCTCATTAATTTTGAATTTGGATAATTCCATTTATCAGCATATACACACCCAATATGACCAAGTACAACTAATAATATTAAAATAGTATTAATTATTACCATATTATTTAAAACTATATTTTTTATCATCCATTTTATCTCATCTAAAAGCTTATTTATTTTTATAATTTATTTTTAAACTGCATAAACAATCTTTTAAACTCTTTTCTCATTGATGGAAATAAATAAAGTATAAAAAAGTAAACAAAAGCACAAATTAATATTGATATAAAATTCCAAATAATATCTTCGCTTCTGTATCCATTAATTAAATTAGCAACATAAGCCATGATTAATGTAGATATAATTATCGGGAACATATTTTTTATAGTTTTTTCTATCTTAATTTTTATTACATACTTCATTACTAGAAAATGAACAAATATAAATTGAATTCTCATAAAAGATCTTACATATACAAATGTCCAGAAACCGTATTTTATACTTATTATACAAGATGGTACTAAGAAAATTAGATGTAGTACCTGCGCTAATAATGATATCTTTGGCTTTCCTTTGGCTCTGTATACTTCACTGCATAAATCTCCTAATACTATTTTCATAGAAATTGTCAAAGCAGAAATCCCAACTATTAATTTGGCATCACTCCAACTACTTCCTAACATTATATTAGTTGCAAGTTCTCTATACAAATATATGCCTATCCCCAACGGAAAAATTATTATAGATAAGAATTTCTGTGTATCAAAAAATATATTACTAAAGCTTTTCTCATCTTCTTGCAATCTAGATAAAGTAGAAAAAAATGCTGGTATCACTGAAGCTGAAATTAGAGTCATAATTATATTTACCATGGAAGTCGAAGTTTTATATAATCCTAAAAAATATTCGTTCAAGTAATTTCCAATCACTAACATATCTATCCAACTACTTAGCCATATAGATATCGCTTCTATTAAGGACCAAATACTAAATGAAATCATTTCTTTTAGTATTTCTATCTTATAATATAATTTAGGCTTCCATTCTGATTTAATAGTTAAAATAATAGCATTAGAAATTTGAATACATATTGATCCTATAACAAGAGCCCAATAACTAAATCCTATTGATGCTAAAGGTATAGTTATAAAAAAAGGAATACATACGGATATCATTCTAACAACAAATAAAGTTTTAAAGTTAAAATTTCTTCTATAAAGAGCCATTTGTATGCTAGAAAATGAAGTTAGCAATATCTGAATACATGAAATAGAAATAACATTTCCTAGTCCTGGATTTCCAACTAGAATAGCAATACTATCTCTAAATATTATAATTATTAGCCATAATATTATAGATAATAATAAATTAGTCCAAAACGCTACATTAGCGCTATCAAATAATTCTTCTTCATTTCTAAATTCATGTTGAACTAAATATTTTTGAAATCCTGCATCAGTAAACATATCAACAAAGCTTATTATCATTGTTACTGTTGCTACTACCCCAAAAGCTTCTGGAGAAATAATCCTAGCCAAAATCATATTGGTAATTGGGCTTACTAATTTTGAAAACACTTCTGTTATAGCTGACCATTTAGTAGCAATTAAAAATTTATCATTAATATTAGATTTCATTGTCAATTTAATATCTCCTCAAGTTATTATTAAATTTAAATAATATAGTATAATAAATAGTAAACTGCCATTATTATGATTCTATGACTTCCTTATATATTTTATCTAGTTTCATTATTTCATTATTAATATCTAGATTATTATTTTTTAAATAATTAATACCATACTCTCTATCATTGATAATTTTCATTGATACTATCTTCTTAGCCCATTCCTCAGCTGATCTTTTTAATGAAAAAACTTCACATAGATTTGCTATGATAACCTCATTAGTTATAATATCGGAAACTAAACAAGTAAGTCCATTCGCTTCTGCCTCAATTAAAGAGTTAGGGAATCCCTCAAAAAGTGAAGGAAATAAATAAATATCAGCGGATGATAATAATTCTGAAATATCACTTCTTGCACCTAAAAATAATACCTTATCTTTTATTCCATAAGAGTCAACTCTATTTTCAATTTCATACTTTAAAGAACCCTCTCCTATTAGAAGTAATCTATAATTTGAGTCAATTTTCAATATTTCATTAAATATATCAATTAAAAATCTATGATTCTTCTGTTTCCTAAAAGCTCCAGTATGAATAATTACTTTTGTGCCTTCTAAATTATATAACTTTCTTATTTCATCTCTTTTATAATTATTAAACTTATATTTTTCAATATCTACGCTGTTATTTATAACAATGAAATCTTCATTATCTCCATACATCCATTTACCTGCAATATTCGATACTGCAAGTAACTTAACTTTTCTTTTAGGTAATCTATAATAATTGATTTTATTAACGATTTTCTCTACTAAATTAAAGTCTCCGCCGCCATTTCTACTATGAACTATTACCTTATTTCCATATTTTAATGCCACTAATACAACACTAATATTTTTTAAAGAATTTAAATGACAATGAACTATATCAAACTTCTCATTTTTAAACAATTTATTTAATTCATAAATATACTTAAAATAATTTTTTTTTCTAGATTCAACGAAGAAAAAATCGCATCCAAAATCCTTTAATTCATTAAAAAAACATGGATTTTCATTTCCTATAACTAAAAAATCAAACTTATACTTCTGTCTAGAAAAATTTTTAGTAATTTTTAATAGATACGTTTCAATTCCCCCAAGTGATGCGCATATACCAAAATGAAGTACTCTATACATAATAATTCTCCTTAATCACTATTTAATATATTTCTATTACTTAATTTTAATTCTGTTTTCTTTGAAATTACATATATTGATATCATATTATAGATCAATATGAAATGCTCTCTCATATAACTAATCGTTGCATAATCAAGTATTAATTCCATTAATAAAAAAGCAAACATTCCTGAGGAATATATATCCTTCCTCAATGCTAATCTTAATGTAGAAATTAGAATATAAAAGTACCAACCATAATATATACAAAAGCCAATCAAACCTTGATTACATAATATTTCCAAAAAGTTATTATGTGAATATAAATAAACTCCATAAGTATCCCCATATACTTTTATAAAGGAGTTACCACCTATTCCTCCTATTGGACTTTTCTCAAATAGTTCCCAAGCTAAATCTTTCATTTGCGATCTAGTAAAAGCTGATGCATCTGAAGCCTTTTCTCCTGTTTGTAAATAATGAAAAAATGATACTATTCTTTCTCCAATAGCATTATATAATGTTTCATTATTAATTATAATAAAATATCCTACTACTAAGATAATTATAGAAATTAGAATCCACTTTAAAAGCTTTTTAGGATTTTTCCCATAAATTAGCATTACCGATATAGCAGCAAAAATAAAAGGAGCAACCAAAAGTTTTCTAGTGCCATTCATAAAAATACATACCATTATAAATACCCAATAAATTATATATAATAATTTTTGCTTTACACCTTTATTATTTGCTTTTATTAAAATAAATGTTAAAAAGCAAACGCTTATTAATAAATTATAAGAATAAAATATATATCCTCCGTATGTACCAGCATATAATATTCCACCAAACCTATTATCCGGATTATGCTTCCCATATTCATATATAAGTGCGTAAACTGATGCTAAAATAGTCCCTAATACATAATATTTCCCAATAAACTCAACCATTCTATTATTATCTTTTACACAATATTTTACTAATCTTACAGCTGCAAATGAAAATACAATTAATCTTATATTTAATGAAAGTAATTGAAATGTATAATCTCTACTTATTGTATATATAAGTGAATATGCTATCGATATAGTAAAAATAATTTCCATGATTTCCAATGAAGATAATCTATCTCTTTTTGATATAAAAAGAAGAGTAGAAAATATAAATGAAATTAGCCCTAAAATATAGTATATATTACGGCTAAATATAGGCATCATTGGTAATGACATTATAAATACTAAACTTATAATTCTATATATTTTATTTACTGAGATTTGGTTATATTTGTTCATGTTATACTCCTAACCATTTAAAACTTTAAATAATAGTTATTCAATCATAAGTTATGATTACTTATATAAAACTTTTCCATATCATTACTTATTTTATTTATATCATAATTATTAACATATACATTTTGCAGCATATTTTTCCTTTCATATCCATCATAATATTTAAGAATATTTTTTGCCCAAAAAATAGGATTTTCACTTAATGAAATATATTCAATATTATCACTTATTTTAGCTTCATTAGGTACTACCCCACTACTAGTAAAGCACTTTAATCCAGATGCTTGTGCTTCAATTAACACAATTCCTAATCCTTCAAATAAAGAAGGTAATACAAATATATCCATTGCTTGTAATAAATATTCTATCTTATCTGAAACCCCATAAAATATAACATTTTTTTCTATTCCGAGCTTTTTAACATCATGTTCAATATCACTTTTAATATTTCCATCACCTATTAATAATAAAACAGCATTTTCTTTTTCCTTTAAAATTTCATAGAAAACATCGATTAAGAATGAATGATTTTTAGTTGGTACAAATCTACCAATATGCCCAACAACAAATTTATCTCTAATATCAAGTTTTTTTCTACTACTTTCTCTTATATTTAAATCGAAAATAAATTTTTTAGAATCTATTGCATTATTTATAACCTTAAACTTCTTATTTTTAAATAGATATTTACCTGCATTTAATGAACAAGCTAATCTATGACTAGAATATTTCACTGAAAGTCTTGATAGCAAAAATTTAGTATATCCTTTTAACGATTTTTCAAAAGATGACGTATGACTATGTAATATTCTAACTTTAACACCATTATTTTTTGCAACTTTAAGGTGCAAAAATCCTAGACTTGGCATATGAGAATGAACAACTTTATACTCTTTGTGATCTTCAAAAAACTTTATAAGATCTCGTTTATATCTTATAAAGTTATTATCTTGTCTCACTGTAAAATTATATATTCTCCCACCCATACTTTTTATTTCTTCATCAAAAAAATAATTTCCATTATAATGATATAAAAAATCAAATTGAACCTTACTTCTATCTATATTTCTATAAATATTCATTATAAAACTTTCTAATCCACCTGCTTGCATATTAGGTACTATGTGCAATATCCTTATAGCATCCATTATATACACTATCTCCTTAATAAATTTTTATAAATAAATTTTCTTATCGTATTAGGCATTAGGCAAACAATCGCATTCCCAAATGTACTAATAATATAGTCTTTATAAGAATAAAATCCATGATCTAAAAACTCTTTTTTAAGTGTCATTACTATTTTTAGTTGATTAAATCCGCCTCTTCTTTTATAAAAATCCTTATTTACTCTCATATAAGTTAAATATTCTTGTATATTATAGAACTTGCATCCATTAATAATCATATGGACAACTAAATTATAATCTTGAGCATGTCTATAATCTCTATAATTTCCAGATTCCAATACTTTGCTTTTCCTATACATAATTGCTGGATGCCTTATAGGGCATCTTTTTTTTGCATACTTTATAATCTCACTATTCTTTTCTGGAAGATTTACAAAAGAGATTATATTATTAATATTATCTGTAAATTCTATAACATTGCTTCCAACTACATCTATATTCTTATTATTTTCTAAAATACTTAATTGTTTTTCACATCTATCCGGTAAAGAATAGTCATCTGCATCCATTCTAAGAATATACTCATTGCTACACTCATTTACTCCAAATGCAAGTACCTTTCCCAAACCAATATTTTCTTCAAATTCTTTAATATAAAATAGCTCTCTATGCTGATTTTTATAATATTCTATTACTTTATCTAATTCACTTGTGAGTTTGCCATCTTTAATAATTATAAATTCTGATGGCTTAATTGACTGTAATAAAATACTATCTATACTTTCCTTAAGCCATTTTGGATTATCCTTATAATAAACTGGCATCAATACACTATATGAGCATTCTTCTCTACTAACATTCATAAATAACACCTTTCACTAACTATATGTTTTGTTATTGTATCTTCCAATCAACAAATTTTTTTATTCCCTCTTTAAAAATAGTCTGTGGCCTATACCCAAGTAATTCGCTGGAATGACTTATATCAGCACAAGTTCTATTCACATCTCCTGGTTGCATTGGCATTCTATTTAATTTAGCCTTTTTACCTAGAACTTCTTCAATAGTTTCAACCATTTCAATTAAAGAAACTGTCTTATCTCCACCAATATTTAATATTTCAAACACCTTTTTATCACTATTAACATAATTAATGCTTGCAACTATTCCACTAACAATATCATCTACATAAGTATAATCTCTAGATGTCGTTCCATCTCCATAGAATGGTATTTCTTTACCTTCTAAAATCAAACTTGTAAATTTATTAATTGCTAAATCTGGTCTTTGCCTTGGACCATATACAGTAAAGAATCTTAAACATGCTATATTCATATCAAATAAATGATGATATGTATGACACAAAAGTTCTCCGCTCTTTTTTGTTGCTGCATAGGGACTTATTGGGTTATCTACTCTATCACTTTCTGAAAATGGTACTTTTTCATTATTTCCATATACTGATGAACTTGATGCAAATACAAATTGCTTTATATTATTTTCTCTACATATCTCTAATAAATTAACTGTTCCAGTTATATTTACATCATAATATAATGAAGGATCTTGAATAGAAGGTCTAACACCTGCCATTGCCGCTAAATGCATTATAGAATCAATCTTATTAGAAAATACCTCTTTTAAAAGTCCCTTATCTCTAATATCTCCTTCAAAAACTTTATAATTTTCTAAGGAGATACCATTCTCAATACAAGTTTTCTTAACTTCCTTTATATTTTCTCTCTTTATTTTCGGATCATAATAATTATTAAAGTTATCTATAACTAAAACTTTATTTCCTTCTTTTAATAATCTTTCACTTAGATGTGAGCCTATAAATCCGGCTCCGCCTGTTACCAATATTGTTCTCATTTATCCTTCCCCCTCTATTCTAGTCCCTAGTAAATAAATCTCTTGTGTATATTTTATCTGAAACATCTTCTAGTTCATCTGCTAGCCTGTTAGATACAATCACATCTGATAATTCCTTAAATTCATCTATATCTTTTACAACCTTTGAGTTAAAGAAATTATCTTCCTTTAATACAGGCTCATAAACTACTACATCTATTCCCTTAGCTTTAATTCTTTTCATTATGCCTTGAATAGATGATGCCCTAAAATTATCTGAATCTGTTTTCATTGTTAACCTATAAATCCCAACTGTCTTTGGCGCTTTTTTTATAATCATATCTGAAATATGATCTTTTCTAGTTCTATTTGCCTCTACAATAGCTCCAATTATATTGTTAGGAACATCGGAATAATTTGCTAGAAGCTGCTTTGTATCTTTTGGTAAACAGTAGCCACCATATCCAAATGAAGGATTATTATAGTGCGTTCCTATTCTAGGATCCAATCCTACTCCCTCAATAATATCTTTTGTATTTAATCCCCTTAATTCTGCATACGTATCAAGCTCATTAAAATATGCAACTCTTAAGGCTAAATAAGTATTAGCAAATAACTTAACAGCTTCTGCTTCTGTAGAATTTGTAAATAAAACTGGTATATCTTCTTTAATTGCACCTTCTTTTAAAAGATTTGCAAATCTTTCTGCTCTTTCTGACTTTTCTCCTACTATTATTCTTGAAGGATAAAGATTATCATATAATGCTTTTCCTTCTCTTAAAAACTCTGGTGAAAAAATAATATTATCAGTTTCAAACATTTTTCTTACTTTTTCAGTATATCCTACTGGAACAGTAGACTTTATTACCATAGTTGCTTCTGGATTGATAGATAATACATTTGCTATTACAGCTTCAACACTTCTTGTATTGAAATAATTTAATTCTTCATCATAATTTGTTGGTGTTGATATTATTACATATTCAGCATCCTTATATGCCTTATATGAATCAGTTGTTGCAACTAAATTCAACTCCTTATTTTTCAAATAATCTTCAATTTCTCTATCTACAATAGGTGATATCTTATCATTTATCATATCTACCTTTTCTTTAATAATATCAAGTGCTATAATCTCATTATTTTGTGCTAATAATATAGCATTAGATAAACCTACATATCCTGTTCCTGCAATTGTAATTTTCATATTAAAATCCCCCTCATTTTTTATATCATTTAACATGCATTCTTATCTCCAAACAACACTGCTACTGTTTTAAAAATTAATTTTATATCTAGCCAAAATTTCATATCATTTACATATTTTAAATCAAGCTTCATCCACTCTTCAAAATCTATATTGTTTCTTCCTGAAACTTGCCAGTAGCATGTAAGTCCTGGTTTTACTTCTAGTCTTTTTAACATCCAAGGTTCAAACTTTTCTACTTCTTTTGGAAGGCTTGGCCTTGGACCAACTAAAGTCATATCACCTTTTAAAATATTTAATAATTGTGGAAGTTCATCTATACTTGTTTTCCTTATAAACTTACCTACTTTAGTAACTCTAGGATCATTTTTCATTTTAAACATTGGACCTGACATTTCATTTTGCTTAGCTAACTTTTCTTTTAGCTCTTCAGCATTTTGAACCATGGATCTAAACTTGTACATTTTAAATTCTTCTCCATTTAGCCCAATTCTGCTTTGAGCAAATATTGCTGGTCCCTTTGATTCTAATTTTATTAAAATAGCCACAATTAATAATATAGGGCTTAGAATTACTAGTCCTAAGAATGAAGCTATAACATCTAAAGCCCTTTTAAATATTTCATATAAAGTATTATCTTTTCTTTCAATCTGAATAATTTCTTGTTCTTCAATTTGAAGTCTTTCCATTACTAATTCTCAACCCCCTTAATAAAATAATTATTTATTCTACACTTTATTGAATATACCAAATAACCCTTTTTTCTCTTTTATTAAACTTCCCTGAAATTTAATTTCTTTATTATTCAAAAGATCTTCCCCAGAATCTAGTAAATAATTTGCGTATTTTTCATCGAGACTCTCTAAGTAATCCATAGCTTTTCTCATATCTGGATTTCTTTTTATATCTCTATGGGCATCTGAGCCAATAAAACTATATATGTTATTTTTTAAATATATCTCTGTAGTTTTCTTAACTTCTTTTCCAAAATCGCCAGTTAAACTATCTTTATTTACTTGAAAAAGAAATCCTTCTTTGATGAATTCATTTATCAAAGAAGGATTTTTTATAAACTTTTGATATCTTTCTGGATGAGCTATAACTAGTACTATTCCTTTAAGTTGTAACTCATAAATATTTTCAATAGCTTCTTTAATAGAAAAATCCCTCATGTTGAATTCAATTAACATATACCTTGAATCATTTATGGTCCCTATATAATTATTAATGTAATTTTCTAATATACTGCTTGTATAATACACCTCCTGCCCTTGATATATTTCAATATCTAAATTTTCTTCTTTTATTAAACTTCTTACGTCTTCTACTTTCTTTTTCACTTCCTCTAGAGGTACTTCAAAATACCCTGGCATATAATGAGGAGTAAGAACTAATTTGCTAGTTCCACCCCCAATAGCTTGCCTTAACATATTCAAAGTCATGTCTCTAGATTTAGATCCATCATCAATTTCCCAAATCAAATGAGAATGTAAATCTACCATAATTCTTTCATTCCTTCATTCCTTAATTCTTTAATTCCCCTTAAACTCCATTGGAGTTTATTCCTAAATTGTCAATTGTCAATTCTCCATTGTCCATTATTCTTACTTTTCTCCGTAGTAGTAATAATATTTGTTTCTACCATTGTCTACTCCGTTTAATACTGTTCCAATTATATTTGCTTTTACTTTCTTTAATAAGTTTATTGCATTTTCTACTGAATCTTTTTTTGTTTTTTCTGCTCTAACTACTAATATTGTTCCATCGGCTTTTGTTGAAAGTATTTGCGAATCTGTAACAGCTTGTACCGGTGGAGTATCTAAAATTATATAATCAAAATTATTTTTAAGTTCTTCTATTAATGTAGTCATTGCTTTTGATGAAAGCATTTCTGATGGATTAGGTGGTATTTTTCCTGAAGTTAGTATTACTAAGTTTTGATTATATCTATGAATTGCTGCAACTAATTCTTCTTTACCTATGATTACATCTGATAACCCAATTATGTTTGAAACTTTAAATTTTTTATGTATTGATGGCTTTCTTAAGTCGCAATCAATTAATATTACTTTTTTATCTCCTTGAGCTAAACATAAAGCAAGATTGCCTGCTGTTGTTGACTTTCCTTCTCCTGGCTCAGAGCTTGTTACCATTATTACTCTATATTCTTTATCAAAGGATGAGTATTGTATATTTGTTCTTAAAGTTCTATAACTTTCTGCTGCTATAGATTTTGGTTCTTTTTCTACTATAAACATAATATCCTCCTAAAGCTCCTTTACTGTAGGGATTAAACCAATTACTGGAATATCCAATTCTCTTTCTAATTGTTCTTTAGTTTTAAAAGTATTATCTAAGAATTCTAATAAGAAAGCTAAACCTACACTTACCATTAACCCAAGTAAAAATGCTATTGCAATATTCATCTTTTTATTTGGACTTACTGGTTTTTCTGGTAACTGAACTTCTTCTATTATTTTTATATTTCCATTTGGAACTAACTCTTTAGAAGTCTTAATAAACTCATTTGTTAAGTTTTGTATAATAGTTTTTGCTTCTTCAGGACTATTACTTTTATATTTTATTTGTAATATTTGAGTATCTGTTACTGCTTCTACAGTTAAATCCTCTAAAACATCCTTTGCTTCTAAATCAAGGTTTGTACCTTTTAAACTTTCAGAAACTAAATCTCTAGTTTTTATCGTTTCTGAATAAGTCTTCATAAGCTTTTGATACATAAGTACATCATTTTGATTATATGCTTGATTTTCCCCTTCATCTTTCCCAATAAAAACTTTTGTGCTTGCTTCATACTTTGGTTTTATTACAAAAAAGCTTAGTGCAGCTGATATAACTGTAGCTATTAATGTAATTGAAACTATCATCAGCCATCTCTTTTTTAAGGCTTCAAATAATTCATCTACCCTTATTACCTGTTCTTCCAACTCAAATTCCTCCCACTTAATAATTACATTTCTGGTTTATTATACCATTAAAATATTATATTTTTAGATATTTTAACCCTTAAAATAAGATACTCAGCAATTTCTGAATATCTTATTTGAAAAATCCAACTTTTTTCTTTTTTGAACTTTTTAAAATTTTTTTAGCTCTGGCTCCCTCTGGATTTAATATAAATAAACCCTTTTTACTTAGATCTTCTAGTTGTTTATCTATATATGTTTCTTCAATTGTTTCTTCAAAACCCACAAAATTATATATATTTTTTTTCAGTAAAATTCTTGCTGTTTTCTGGATTTGCTTTCCATAAGAACCTTCTAAACTTGCAGCATCTAATTGAAATAAACATTCTTCTTTTATTAACTTGTCTACTTTTTTACTATCGTTAATAACTTCTTCTATTTTTTCTGGGCTTACTATTATAGGTGTCAAGTTACGTATTTTGTATTCAAAAACTATTTCTAGTAATTCATCTATACTATTTGATTCCTGAACATCTAATAAAACGAATTTTGTTTCATTTATACTTCCTAATAATCCATCTATATGTTTTTTTACATTTTCATAATTATCTCTTAGTAAATTTCCTGGATATAATATTAAATCTATATTTTTTACTTTCAAATATGAATTAAGTTCTTCCACTATTGTATTAACTTCTTTTATTGTAGTCTTGCTATCTTTATCATAATATACGGGAGCTAAAACTAGTTTTTTTATATTGCATTTTGCTGCTTCCTCTATTTTTTTAAGTAAAGTTGTTGAGTTAAAGTTTCCACATAAGACCAATTCCTTAAAAATCAAAGTTGAAAATACCATTTTACCCCTCATTCCATTTTTTGTAATTCTAATTATAAATTTAAAAATTCATTTAAACCACATATTTTATCTTACAATTTTTTACATAATATAAGTTAATTAATTCATCATATGTAGTTTTATTTCTCTAAATGTTAAGTTAAGGTCTTTGATAAATTATTTCACTCACATTTTAGTGTTATTTTAATTGTTCTTATAATGAAATTAACTTGAATAAAATAATTCTTCTTATTTCTTGTATTTTTTTGACTAAAACTTTTTTATAAATTTTTCTCAAAATTACTTTTTTACAGATACTTACTTAGTAAAATAACTTTTAAAATGGAGGGGAAAATCATGAAAGATTTATTAGAAAAAGCCAAAAATAATGATTCTGACTCAAAAGAAGAAATTATAAAGATGTACTATCCATTAATAATAAAGGAAGCTAAAATAATTTATTTAAAAGATAAGTCCTTTGAAGATCTTATTCAAATAGGTATTATTAACTTACTTCATGCAATAGATGTTTTTGATTTATTAAAAGGTGCTGATAAATTTCCTTCTTATGCTCTTTGGTCAATAAAGAATGGTTATAAATATCTTTGCAGAAGTCAAATTAAATATAATACTGAATTTAGTTTAAATAAAGTTAACGATGATGGGTATGAATTTGGAGATAATATAGTAGATGTAAATATAAATATTGAGGATTATGTTATTAACAATACTATAGATGAAAATCTTTATTTAGCTTTAGAAAAGCTTGATAACGAAGAAAGAGAGCTTATTGACTTTTTGTATATATCTAATAATAAGCCTAATCTTACTAGATATTGTGCATTAAAAGAAAAGGATTATTACTATTGTTGTTCCTTGAAAAAAAGGGCTTTAAAAAAGCTTAAAAATATGATGCTTGATTTTTATTAGTAATTATCTTAGAACATATTTATTATTATATTAAGTAAAAAGGACTATTGATTTTTTCTTTCAATAGTCCTTTTTATATTTTATTGTATAAGAAATTGTGAATGCTTATGTTATTCTTAAATGAATTGAGATAATAATTAAATTTATGAGTATTAACTTTTTTATTATAAATAATATTATAATTTATACTGTATTTTAAAATTTTGTCCATAACTTTACTGTACTCTCCTGTTGCTTTTTATCTTTTTAATTCTGCTTCATTACATTAATGTTGATAGTTATTAATTAAATATTAATGTTATTTTTAAATTTTTATTTTATAACATTTCTGATATTTTTTTTTCTTAATTTGTCTATTATTTTCTTCTTCATATTATTTTATTCTTAGTATATTTGAATCATTTCTTAGCTTCTCCATTATTTTATCCTTCATATATCTAAGCTTATGATATTCAATATTTGTTCTTTTAGAATACTCTTTTAAAGTTATACCTTGTACATAAATACTATTAAGTAAAGCTTTTTCATCCTCATTAAGCATCTCTATAGATTTAAATAAAATGCTGCTTAATTCCTTCTTGATACATTCTTCAGAAACATCTGTATTTTGATCTATAATTTCTTCTACGTTTATTGAACTTGCAATTTCTTTATTCAACTTATTTTCGTAGTACTTATTAGTTGCTTTTTCTATTTCTTTGTACATCTTATTTTTTATGCATTTTTGCACGTAAGCAGGAAAGGAATCACTTAAATCAGTATTAAATTTTTCTACGGATTCAATAATTGTAAGCCTCGCTATTTGCTTAATATCCTCTTGACTATACCCGTAAATATAATAGCTAATTGAAGTTTTGTAAACTAGTGGTTCAAAGTTTTTTAATATTTCTTCCATTGACTTTTTATCCCCTTGTTTAGCCCTCACTATTAATTGATTCATAAATTCATCTCCTCTAATAATTTATAATTAAATTATATCAAACGCACGTTCGTCAAGCTACAATTACTTATCGCAATTTCTGACAGTGAAATTTTATTTCAAGAAAATTTTCATTTTTTAGCATTATAGTTTATACTAAATATAAAGAGTTGTTTTTGACTTAATTTTTTTCTTGGAGGGATATACATATGAAGCAAAATATTAAATTGATTTGCATAGACATGGATGGTACTTTATTAAATAGCAAACATGAAATTAGTGAAAGAAATAAAGAAGCTTTAAGAAAAGCAAATAGCTTAGGAGTTAATATTGCTATTACTACTGGAAGACTTTTTTGCTCAGCAAGATATTATGCTGATTTAATTGGAATCGATTCACCTGTTATAGGCTCTAATGGAGCATATATTAAGCATAAATATGACGACATAGCTATTTTAGAAAATCCTATTCCTAAGGATGTAGCTATTGAAATTTATAAGATTGTTAAAAAGCATGGATTAACTATTAACTTTAATAGTTGGGATACTCTTATAAGAGAAGATGAAGTTCCTGCAACTCATGCTTATACTATAATGAACAAATATTTACCAGACGATAAAAAAGTTAAATTTATAGTTAACAGTGATGTTATTAAAACAATAAATAACTTTGATGGAAAAATTCTTAAGGGTATTGTTATTGAAGAAGCTGAAAATAAGGATAATCTATGGGCAGCTAAAGATGAGCTTAAAGAAACCTTTGGTGATAAGCTTCATGTTGTTAGTTCTGGAACAGATAACTTTGAAGTTATGGTTGGAACTACATCTAAAGGAAATGCAGTTGCACATTTAGCTGATACTCTTAATATAAATCCACAAGAAGTTATGTGTATAGGTGATTCTGAAAATGATATTTCAATGCTTAAGTTTGCTGGAATTAGTGTTGCTATGGGCAATGGTCTTCAAATTGTAAAAGATATTGCTGGTTTTGTAACTGACACTAATAATAATGATGGTGTTGCTAAGGCTATTGAGATGTTTGTTTTAAAATAATTTTTTAATAAAAAAGCTATGAGATCTTGTCTCATAGCTTTTTATAAAAATTTTAAATTATAATTTATAAATCTTTTCTCTATTATTAACAACGTTCTTAGTTGCATTTCTTGTATCATAAACAACTTTAGCTCTATCAACTATTTGTTCATAGTCATAAACTGTATGACCTGTTGTTATAACTACCATATCAGATTCATCGATAACTTCTTTCCAATCTACTGAATGATAAGTTTTTCCTTTGTATTTAGCAGTATCACAGAAAGGATCGTTAACTATGACTTCTGCACCATTCTTTTCTAATAGTTCTATAACTTTAAATGATGGTGATTCTCTATAGTCATCAATATCGTTCTTATATGCTAATCCCATAACTAATACTTTTGATCCATTTAAAGCCTTTTTGTGTTTGTTTAATATCTTCATGATATTTTCTAAAACGAAATCTGGCATAGAATCGTTGATGATTCCTGATGTTTCAATAAGCTTAGTATGGTAATCATATTCCTTAGCTTTCCATTCTAAGTAGAAAGGATCTAGTGGGATACAGTGTCCACCAAGTCCTGGACCTGGGTAAAATGGCATAAATCCATATGGCTTAGTTTTAGCAGCATCTATAACTTCCCATACATCTATTCCCATTCTGTTACAAAGAATAGCCATTTCATTTGCTAAACCTATGTTTATATTTCTAAATGTATTTTCTAATATCTTTTCCATTTCAGCTACTGCTGGTGAAGAAACTTTATGAATTTCTCCTTCTAACACATTTTCATATAAAGCAGCTGCTATTTCTGTACACTCTTCTGTGCATCCACCAACTACTTTTGGAGTATTTTTAGTATTGTAGCTCTTATTACCTGGATCTACTCTTTCTGGAGAGAATGCTAAGAAGAAATCTTCTCCACACTTTAATCCACTTTCTTCTAATATTGGCTTAAGTACTTCTTCTGTTGTTCCTGGATAAGTAGTACTTTCTAATATTACTATCATACCTTTATGTAAATACTTTGCAACATCTTTTGTTGAATTTACAACATATGATAAATCTGGTTGCTTATATAAATCAAGTGGAGTTGGTACGCAAATACAAACTGTATCTACATCTTTTATAAAACTAAAATCTGTAGTAGCTTTTAAAAGACCTTTTTCTGTTAATTCTTTTAATTCAGCATCTACAACATCTCCAATGTAGTTTTGACCATTATTAACCATTTCTACTTTTTGATCTTGAACATCAAATCCAATTGTTTGATATCCTGCATTTGCTTTTTCAACTGCTAAAGGTAATCCAACATAACCTAGACCTACTACACCAACTTTTGCAGTTTTATTATTTATTTTTTGTAATAATTCATCTTTTAAAACTGACATTACTTTTCCTCCTAATCAATTAAAAACTTGATAATTGATAATATAAAATTGTTATTTTTTTATTTTTTTAGATTATATAAGTTTCTATCATTTTAATTAATTATTTTGTAGTTAATCATATCTTATTAAATCATTATGTTCTACTACTTTTTAATTAATTATTATTATTATATTTTGACAAAAATTTTTTTAATTAATTATTTTACAATTAATCATACCTTATTTAATTATTATGTTCTACTGTACTTTTTAATTAATTATTAGTATTATATTTTAGCTAAAATTTTGTTTAATTAATTATTTTACAATTGATCATACCTTATTTAATTATTATGTTCTACTGCACTTTTTAATTAATTATTATTATTATATTTTGACAAAAATTTTTTTAATTAATTATTTTACAATTAATCATACCTTATTTAATTATTATGTTCTACTTCACTTTCTAATTAATTATTATATTTTAGCTAAAAATTTTTTAATTAATTGTTTTGCAATTGATCATATATTATTTAATTATTATGTCCCAAGACATTTTTCAACTAATTATTATATTTTGATATTTTTTAAGATATTTTTTAATTAATTATTTTATAGCTAATTAAAACTATATTATCATATATAATTCTAATTAACTATTCTCATATTTAGCTATTTTTAATTAATCATTTTTATTTCAACTTATATGTTATTTAACTTTGCTTATTATATACTCAACTTGCTCTTTTGTTAACTCTGGATATACAGGTATAGCAAAAGTTCTATGTGATAAGTATTCAGATACAGGCATATCCCCTTCTTTGTATCCTAAATCTTTATAAACTTTTTGAAGGTGTAATGGTACTGGGTAATATACCCCTGTTGCAATTCCAGCTTCTTTAAGTTTAGTTAAAACTTCTTCTCTATTTTCAGATTGTAATATATACATGTGATATACATGTTCATTGTAGTCTTTTGCTACTGGAGTTACTAAATCACTATTCTGTAAAGCTTCATCATAAAGCTCAACTATTTCTCTTCTCTTTGCATTCCAACTATCTATTTCTTTTAACTTTACACTTAAAATAGCAGCTTGAATTGCATCTAATCTTGTATTGAATCCTATTAAATAATTGTAATATTTAAGTGGATTATAAACTGTATCGTTTGCTCCTTCAGCAGTTTTAACTTCTTCTTCTATATTATTTAAAAGGTTATATGCCTTTTGGCCATTTTCTCCACTTCCGTGAGTTCTTAATGCCCTTGCAATAGTAGCAATTTTATCATCGTTTGTTACTATCATTCCACCATCGCCAGCACACCCTAAGTTCTTTGTTGGGAAGAATGAGAAGCACGCAACATCACCTAATGTTCCTATCTTTCTTCCTTTATATTTTCCACCTACAGCTTGGCAAGCATCTTCTATTACATATAAATTATGCTTTTTAGCTATTTCATTGATTTCATCCATATCTGCTGATTGACCAAATATATGTACAGGCATTATGGCTTTTGTTTTTGAAGTTATTTTTTCTTCTATTTTTGTTACATCTATATTAAAAGTTTCCTTATTTACATCTACAAATACAGGTGTCGCTCCTACTGCTGAAATAGCTTCTGCTGTTGCAAAAAAAGTAAATGGAGTTGTTATTACTTCATCTCCTTTGCCTATTTCCATTGATTTAAGAGCTAGTACTAGCGCATCTGTTCCATTTCCTACTGATATTGCATGTTTAACTCCTATGAAGTCTGCAAATTGTTTTTCAAAATCTGTTACTGTTTTTCCCATTATGTAATTAGCTGAAGATAATACTTCTAAAGCAGCCTTATCTAATTTTTCACCTAATGAATCATATTGAGCTTTTAAATCTATTAAAGGTATATTCATTGTTATACGCTCCTTTATATTTTTCTTTAAATATAAAACTAATATTAATATTTTACCACATTTATTTATAGATACAAACTTTTTTAATTGAAATTCTTAGACTATTGTGTAAGTAAATGTTAAAATTATACTATAAAATATTAATTTTAGGAGTGTGCATTGATGATTGATATAATTACTAATAAATTCTATTTGAAATTATGTTATATATTTATAGGTATATCATTTGCAACTGTTATATCAGATTTACCATATTTCAACATTTTTAATAAAATAGTACTACTTATAGGATTAGCATTTACAGCTTTAAATCTATTAGAAATTACATTCTTTAAAAGAAGGAAAATTTATTATTTTGAAATATGTCTTTATATCTTTTTACTATTAACCTTATTTTTAAATTTTACTCAATATAAATTAAATGAAAACTTAAAGGTTTGGTTAGTTAATTTTATGATAATGACAGTTATCTTTTCAATTGATACTTATAAAAATAAGAAAAAACTTTTAAAGGAATTAAATATAATATCTTATTTTTATGTTGGATTGACATTTGTTACTTCCTTAGTTTCATTAATAATGATTTTTATGAATAAAGTAATAACTGTAGATTTAGGAATTAAGGATGATGCCCCTTTAATTTTAACTTATAAAGGGCTTTTCAAAAATGAAAATTCTTTTGGAATAGCTGCTGTTCTTTCTCTTTTTATAGCTTTGTATTTACTTCATTGCTCTAAAAATAAATATATAAGAACTTTTTTATATTCTAATATATTGATTCAAGCTATTTCTATATTTGTTGGAGGAGCTAGAAGTGCTTATTTCCCATTTATAGCTTTAGTATTTTTATTTTTAATCTTTAAATTCAAAAATATTTATTTAAGAATTTCCTTTGTGGTAATACCCATTATTATCTCAATAGTATCTTTCTTTACTCTTCCAGATAATATACTTCATAAAATATTAACTAGTAGAGAATATTTATGGCAAACTGCTCTTAGGCTGTTAAAAGTAGTACCCTTAACAGGTGTTGGATATGTAAATAAAGCTGGAAGGTTAAAGGACTTAAGAGTTACCTATCTACAAGGATTAGATGCTGGAGGATTACATAATATATTTTTTGAAATAGCTTGTGTTAATGGAATACCTGCAACAATTATATTTATACTTTTTATTATATTCTTATTTGTTTTCTTCATAAGAAAGTTAGACAAATTGCCACCTAAATTCAAACTTAAATATGGATATGTTTTTGCTTTATGTTTAGGAATAGTCTTAATTAACCTTATGGAAAGTAGCTTAGTTTATATAATTAGTTTTATATCTATAATATTTTGGATTTATTCTGGTTATCTCGTAGCTATCTTAGAAAAAGAATAGATTATTTCTTTATTAATTTATTCCTTACTTAATATTAAGTTTTAAAGATTTAGATTTTATTAAGCATTAATTTGTTTTTTATAAAATCTAAGTCTTTTTAAAATTAACTAATAATATTAAGAATAAAAGCTAAGTATTTATAAACTGTCAATTTTACTTCTATCAGTTATAAAAACTTAGCTTTTATTTTAGTATTTAATATTACTTTTATATTCTATACTTTTAAAACTTTTATGATCTTAATCTCTATCAATAAGCTTTCAATAATTTATCAATAACTCTACAATAATATTATTATAAATTTGTATTATTTATTTGTAATATTATTTTAAATTTACATTCTTTATCTATAATATTACATATTCATTATATTTTTAACTTCTTTGACTAACTCTATTGCAATATATTCTACATCACTTAATTCTAATGTACTATAAACAGGTAGTGAAATTTCATTTGCATATTGAGCATATGCATTTGGATAATCTTCTATTTTATAGCCTAGATTTTTATAAAGCGTGAACATTGGTAATGGCTTAAAATGTACATTTGTTGAAATTCCCTTTTCTGCTAATCTTTGAATAAGTATATTTCTCTTTTCTTCATTAAATCCTTTTATTCTTAATGGATATAGGTGATATGAACTTTCTGTACCTTCACCATATTCTGTAACTGGAATTATTGAAAAATCTTCTTTTTCTAAGATTCTTGTATAAGTATTAAAAATTTCTTTTCTATACTTTAGCATATCTTCATATCTTGTTAATTGAACTCTACCTATAGCTGCATTTATATCCGTCATATTGCATTTAAAACCATCTGTAATTATATCGTATTCCCAAGCTCCAGCTTTCATTTTAGATAATGCATCTTTTGATTGTCCATGTAATGAAGTAAACTTAAAGTCTTGGAATAAGTTTTCTCTTCCTTTAAAGTTATTATCGTTATATGTTATTGCTCCACCTTCAGCAGTTGTAAAGTTTTTAACTGCATGGAAAGAGAATGTATGGAAATCACATTGTGCTCCAACTCTTTGACCTTTATATTTTGCTCCAAAAGCATGAGCTGAATCTACAATTATAATTATATCTTCTCTATTTTTTTCTTTTAAAACTTCTTTTATTCTATCATAATCACAAGGTACTCCTGCAAAATCAACAGGCATTATAACCTTTGTTTTTTCTGTTATTAAATCTCCCATTTTATCATAGTCAATAAAGAAAGAATCCTTTGCTACATCACAAAATATAGGTTTTATACCTCTATGAACTGCTACACTTGCTGTTGCTGTATATGTGTAAGGAGTTGTTATTATCTCGTCTCCTTCCTTTATATCAAAAACCTTTAATATAAGCTCCATTGCTGCTGTTGCACTATTTAACGCTACAGCTTTATTTGCTTCACAATACTGTGCTAATTCTTCTTCAAATTTAGCAAGAGTTGGTCCTGATGTTATCCATCCTGATCTTAAAACTTCTACTACTGCATTAATTTCTGCTTCAGTTATATCTGGAGGAGAAAACGGTATTTTTTTCACATTATCCATTCTTTTCAATCCTTTCATTCTATATCCTATACATTGGATACTTTTATCAACTATTCTTAAGTATATCAGCTTTATTTACAATTATATATTTATATATATTAAAGTTCAAGTTTGTTAAATTTTATTATACTTAAACTATGCTAATATAAACTATAAGAAATATAATATTTAATTTTCTTATTACCTTTGTTAATTATTTCAAAATATATAATTGAAAATAATTAACAAAGGGCTTGGTCTCAGAAAGCTACTTGATATAAAATTTATTAAATTTCAAGTAGTTTTATTGCCTAAAAAAAGTTAATTTCTTATTTTTATAAAGGGTCTCACGTAACGCGAGCACCTTCTAAAGCATTGATTTTTACTAACTTAAATCCATTTTTAAAGTCAAATAGAAATTTTCACCTAATATTTATATATACTCAAAAAGGGAAGCTCTAATTAGAACTTCCCTTTGTATCAGCTAATATCAAAATTAATTTTGGTACAGCCCCTTTTTAATTCCTATCTCTAATATATATTTTATTGAGCTACAGCAAGCAATCTTCTAAGGTTCTCTACAGCAGCCTTAGAAACTATTCCTCCAACTTGCACTATGCTATTAGCAGTCTTTTTATCTAATACTGTTTTTTGAGTACTAGTTAGTTGAGCTTCAGTTATTACTACTGGTGATTCATTAACTGCTGCAACTGGACCTGAAGTTAATGCATCTGCTAATTCTAATCCTTCTGTAACATAAACCTTATTTAGTACATCTCCATAGAATCTTTCTATAACTTTAGCATTTGTCTCATATCTGTTTACTCCACCTAATCTATTACCCGTAATATCTTGCTTAGTCATTGAATTTACTTGATTTAATATATTATTACTTACTACGTCAGCTCCACCTATTAAGTATGCACTATTTAAATCTTCTGATTTTAACCAGCTATTAACACTACTTGGAATATTGTTTGACTCTACTAATATTATAGGCATCCTATCTCTACCTGATACTGGTGCTATTGATAGTGCATCTGCCTCTCCATATCCATTTGCTATAACTACATTTTCTACATCATAAAGATTTTGATCAATGTATTTAGCTACTTGAAGAGCTGTTTCATATCTATTTACACCGCCTAATCTTGTAATCTTTGTAATTCCTAAGTTACGTAATTGGCTTTCAACAGCTGAAGTTACTATTCCTGTTCCACCAACTATTATTGCATTTTTTGCTCCAAGTCTCTTTATTTCATTTTGAGTTTCTGAAGGTATTGAACTCTTTTCAACTAATAATAAAGGTCCTTTATAATATGAAGCAATTGGTGTAGCTGCTAATCCATCTGGTACAGCATAACCATTTGAAATAACTATTGTATCTGCTGCAGTAAATGAGCTTTTACTTAACTCTACAGCTGTTGAGTATCTGTTTGATCCAGATTTAACTTCAACAGGTGGTAAGTATTCATTTGTCATACTTACATTACTTGCTAATATATATCCTCTATCATTCCAGTTATAGCTTCCATGATATTTATTATCAGGTCCCCCTGCTCCTATTGGAGTATTCCTCTCTGGATGTATTTCATAATAGCTTTTACCATTTATAGTTACTTGTTGTAAGTTTGATACAACAAATGGTGTATTTATATAAGCACCATATTGATTAGTATCATTAGTTACATTATATAATAATGTTCCATCTTTCTTTATAACTGAATTATTTGAAGTTGCAACACCAATTTGTTTAGAATTTGTATCTTTTAAATTACTATTTCCACCTGAAAGATACTTATCTATTTCATAAGCAAAGCTTGTTGCTTTTTCTCCCCAGAAAGGATCTGAAGCGTATTTAACATTTGTTCCTCTATTTTTATTTCCTAAGAAACCTCCAAAATATCTCCAATCTGCAGGATCTGCATATCCTCTTGAGATATAATTTTTTGTAAAGTCTATTACTGAATCTTTTGGAGTTGCAAAGCTATCTGCTGATTCCCCTGGCGCTGAATCATATGCTTTTAATCCAAAAAGATTGTTTTTAGTTTGGGCAATTGTTGACATTCCGTAAGCTGATTCATTAATGGAAACCCCTAATGCTAATAATGCATTTACTCCATAAGTACTTTCAGCATCTTTAAAGGCTTGTCCCAAATCTTTAAGTTTTGAACCTTCTCTCTTTCTTCCGTCAATTTCTCCATTAATAAATGCATTTATATATCTATTTAAATCACTTGCTGAATACACAGTTTGGCTTCTAAATGGTAAATTTAAATAGTAAATATAATATGGACTTCCACTATTAACAGAATTAGACCTTACTCCTGCTCTATAGTCCTTAATTAAAATATCTAGTTTATTTGCTATGTCAGTTTGGCTATTATGATTGTATTGATAGAAGTACTTTCCATCGTAGCTTAGATATCTAACACCTTCTTTTAAGAAAAATGGTGCTTTACCTAAAACCTTATCAAATCCTGTAACTCCAGTTAAATCATAACTGATGAAATGAACTAATTCCCCATTTCTAACTGTATAATAGCTTGGATTTTTTACTTGGCTTAAAGGCACTACATCCATATCATATGTACCTGAAGCTTTGTTGTTACTTATCCAACCTTCATATCCATTTATCATTATTTTTACTGATGTACCACTCATATCTAAAATTGGTGCATCATCCATATATCCTGGATTTACATAGGTAAATGCACTTTGCATGCTAGAATCTGTATACATATTTACTGTTCCAGAAACTGGGCTATTATTACTATACTTTATTACTCTTGCCATTTGATTTGTTGCGTAAACAACTTGTCCGGAATAATTTATTACTGCTGGATCTTGATTTTCTTTTGTAGAAGGATCAAGACTTTTAGCTGCATTAACAGCTTCATCTAAATCATCATATGCTTCAATAAACTCATAGCTTCCATCAGAATTAGCAATAGTTAACTCATAATTTTTATCTGTCAATGGCTCTAACACTTCTAGATTTTCTAAAGCTTCTTGCTTTAATTTAAACTCTTCTCTCTCTAAATTTTCTGAAGAAATTGCAGAGTAACTTCTTAATGCAGGATTTATAGCTTTTACTTTCTTATACTTAGTACCTTTTAAAGTATTTGTAGATTCCTCTTTAGTAGCTTCTTCTTTAGTAGAAGCCTCCTTATTTGAAGTTGTAGAATCTTCTTTACTTTCCTCTACCTTTGTATTACTTTCAGTGTTACCTTGCTCAACTGAAGTTTTTTCATCTGGAGAATTATTTGAAGTACTATTTTGAGCTTCCTTGTCTTTAGTTTGATCTTTTTCATTATTTAAAAGCTCTTCCCCATCATTATTTTCCTTTTCTACATCTTCTACTTTCTCATAATCTTGAGAAGATTGTACACTGTTCGTCATCGAATTACTTTCTTCTTGATTATTTTTTTCTTCAATAATCGAACTAGCATTATTGGTTAATGCTTTAGCACTTATATTAGGAACTATAAATGCTACTATTAGTAATTGCGCCACTAATTTTTTAATTTTTTTAAATGACACCTTCCCACCTCCCTTTCTAATATAGAATAACAATTTTATTCCTATTTTTCAACTTATATAGAGTAATTGTAATATTTAAACACCCATTTTTTGTTTAATATAGTAAAAAAGTGTATCATCAGTTTATTAATTGTATATTTTTAGTAATTATAATTTTCATTTAAACTTATTCTTTTATAATTATAGCTCATATATCTTATACATCTCCATATAAGTTATTTACATATTCTCTCTTATCTTCAGTGATTGTTATTTATATCTATAAAAATTAAATATATTATTAAATAAAAAAACAGGAATAGTTACTATTCCCGTTTTTTTATTATTCATCACTCTTACCAACGCCAGATAATACTAATCCTTTATTATGATCTAATGCCCAGCTAATACCCCAGTCATTTTGGAATATAAGGATATTTCTATCTTTAAAATCTTTAACTTTCTTTGTATCTGAAGTTAAGTTTAATTTTTCCATATCAACATCTTTGTTTTCTATCCATCTTACATATCTAAATGGAAGTCTATCCATCTTGATATCAACGTTGTATTCATTTTTTAATCTGTATTCTAGAACTTCAAATTGAAGCACACCAACAACTCCAACTATTATTTCTTCCATTCCTATAAATAATTCTCTAAATACTTGTATTGCTCCTTCTTGAGCTATTTGAGTAACACCTTTTACGAATTGTTTTCTCTTCATTGTATCTACTGGTCTTACTCTTGCAAAGTGTTCTGGAGCAAATGTTGGAATCCCTTCAAATTTAAATTTCTTTGATGGTGCACATAAAGTATCTCCTATTGAGAATATACCTGGGTCAAATACCCCAATTATATCTCCTGCATATGCTTCTTCAACTATTTCTCTATCTTGAGCCATAAATTGTTGTGGTTGAGCAAGCTTAATCTTCTTGCCACCTTGCATATGATAAACATCTTCACCTTTTTCAAATTTACCAGAACAAATTCTCATAAATGCAATTCTATCTCTATGAGCCTTATTCATATTTGCTTGAATCTTAAATACAAAAGCAGAGAAGTTATTATCAAATGGATCTATTTCTCCTATGCTTGAGTTTCTTGGAAGTGGTGATGTTGTCATTTCTAAGAAATGCTCAAGGAATGGTTCTACACCAAAGTTTGTTAAAGCTGATCCAAAGAATACAGGTGTTAATTCTCCTGATTTAACTTTTTCTAAATCAAGCTCATCTCCAGCTATATCTAAAAGCTCTATATCTTCCATTAACTTATCATGTAGAGCTTCTCCTAATATTTCTCTAAATTTAGGATCATCAACTGAACCTTCAACTGCATCTACTGCACTTTGACCGTGATTTCCTGCTGAGAATGCTATGATTCTATTGTTATCTCTTTCATAAACTCCTTTAAAATCCTTACCAGAACCTATTGGCCAGTTCATAGGGTATGTCTTTATTCCAAGTTCATTTTCTATTTCTTCTAATAATTCAAATGGATCTTTAGCTTCTCTATCCATCTTATTAACAAATGTAAATATAGGCATTTCTCTAAGAGATGCAACATGAAATAACTTCCTTGTTTGATCTTCTATACCTTTTGCTCCATCCACTACCATAACAGCGCTATCTGCTGCCATAAGAGTTCTATATGTATCTTCTGAGAAGTCTTGGTGACCTGGTGTATCTAATATGTTTATACAATGTCCTTTATAGTTAAATTGCATTACTGAGGAAGTAACTGAAATCCCTCTTTGCTTTTCTATTTCCATCCAGTCTGATACTGCATGAGTAGAAGCTTTTCTTGCCTTAACTGAACCTGCAAGCCTTATTGCTCCTCCATATAGCAAGAACTTTTCTGTTAAAGTTGTTTTACCTGCATCTGGGTGAGATATAATAGCAAAGGTTCTTCTCTTTTCTATTTCATTTATATAATCTGCCAAAGTAGCTTCCTCCTTAAAATTAAATTAAGTTTTATCTCTGTTTCTCTAGTTATTCATTATACCCTAAAGTTTAATAATTTAAAATGAAAATTTTATATATAAATTGCAAAGCAATTTATAAGTTAAATGTTAAAGGTAAAAGAATTAAAAAGTGAAGGAAGTTTTGCTAGTCAAAACTTAAATTATATAAGTTCAAGGCACTTTCTATGCAAAACAAAAAGATAAATTTAAGACACTTTCTACTCCCAAAATCCCTTAAGGATTTTTTCATTAACTTTTTTCTAACACTTGGCTAACTTTTCACTTCTTACATCTTCGCTATTCCCTCTTCACTATTCACTAATAAATGCTATCATGTTCTGTTTTAAAAACGTGTTGGTATTATTATTCGTAACAAAATAGTGAAAAATGAAATAATGAAAAAGAAAAGGAAAGTTAAAAATTAAAAATGAAATGTTGCGAGATTAAGTATGTTTTGCTATAGGTTTGCGAGATTAAGGATGTTTTGCTATGGAAAACTTAAGCTATAAGCGCAAAGCATTTTCCATTCAAAAATTTCTTAAAAAATTTTTTTACTACCGCTTCACTATCTTTTCACTTTTTCCCATTTCACTCTTCACCAATAACAGCTATCTTGTTGTGTTTTAAAAACGTGTTGGTATTTATCCATGATGTAGTTGTCTATAGTAATCTGTTTTAAAAACGTGTTGGTAGATTTCCATTGTAACCTGTTTTAAAATCTTATTGCTGAAATTTATTTATATATTTTTTCTACATATAATAGCTAATTCCTTTAATATCTAATTCCTTAAAATATAAATATCGCTACAAACAATTTCATATATTTATCCTATTTAATAAATTTTATCATATATGTTTTCCAAACAGTCTCTGCTAATCTGATTACATCTAATATAATATAATGAAATATAATACAATATAATTTTATTTAATATTTGTCTGAGCTTATGAATCCCAATAAAACTTTTTTCCATTAATATAGACATAATCTTATTTAATATTTATCTCTTTAAATTATGTCACCAACATTTTTTTAAAACAGACCCTGATAGTATTTTTTTAACACTATCATCTTCTCTTGTATTTTTCTTTAGAAGTTATACCACCAACACGTTTTTAAAACAGATGCCAATAGTCTTTTTTCATACAATATACTTTTATTTCTTGTTTCTTTTTATAAACCATGCCACCAACATTCTTTTAAAACAGAACATAATAGTATTATTTCACATAATATTATCTTCTCTTGTGTTTCTCTTTATAATTATGCCAACAACACGTTTTTAAAACAGACTATGATACTTCTTTTACATATAACATAAGTTTAAATTTGCATATAATTAATAAGGAAGCCAATATTTTCATACAAACATTGGCTTCCTTATTAATTATATAATTTATTTTACTATTATTATCTTACTACTATTTATTTTTCTTATTAATTTTTACTAGTACTTGCTTATTATAGTTTTACTAGTTTTACTACTTTACCTCTCTTACGTTCCACTTAACAAACATAATAAGAGCAATATTTGCTATGGCTGTTATAAGTAAGATTACTCCTATTGGCATTCCTGTATCTATTATTTGTCCATATAATAGTTGCCCTGGTGCTACGCTTATTGTTGCTATTGCTGTTGAAAAGGCTGAAACTCTTCCTAGCATTTCTAGTGGAACTTCTTTTTGTATAAATGTTAGTGTTAGCACATTTGATAATGAAAGTGACATCATTATTGCAAGCCCACCAATTGCAAATAAAAACGCTATTGTATAGTTATTTGCTTTTAGTCCACCTAAAGTTGACATTAATATAACACCTGCAACCATTGGGAAATATGTATAGTGTACCTTTTTCATTTTAAACATATTTGGTTTTACACTTATCCAGAAGCCTCCAAGTATCATTCCTAAAACGCATATTCCTTCTACTATTCCATATATCTCTGAAGGTAAGCCTAAGAAAATATTTATGAAATATGGTGCTAGTATTGTTAATACTGGAACTAAAAAGATATTACATAATGCATATGAAGCTATAATTCCAAGAACAACTTTTTTCTCTTTTGATAGATATTTAAAAGTTTTACCCATATCTATAAAGGAATTTTTTATAAACTCCATTGATAGTATTTTAGATTTATTGGAATTCTCTTTTATATTTTCAAATTTTATTTTTGCTTCTTTATTTTCTTTTATGACTTCAGAAACTGTTACCACTTCTTTGTTTCCTTTTATGCTATCTTTTGCATTTTCAGATATAACTGCAACTTCTTCATTTTCTTCGGATCTTAGGGATGCTGCTACTCTTTCCTCTAATTCTGAAGTTCTTGAATCTAACCCAGTCGTCGCTAATTCTGTAGTTACTATATTTTTTTCATAAGTAACTACATCATTTAATTCTAGTTTTGATTCTACTTCTGTAGGTACTGCATTTTTTTCTAAAGTAACTACATTATTTGATTCTACATCTTCGTTTACTACTAAATCTGGGATATCTAAGAATAATTCCATTATTGCAGATACAAAAAAGCTTATTGCATTTATTATAACTATTGCTTTTATTCCAACTATTCCATATAAAACACCAGCAAGTATTGGTCCTGCAAAATTTACTATTGAGCCAACTTGGTTTATTACTCCATTAGCACTTGTTAACTTATCTTCTTCAACTATTTGAGGAATTGATGCTGTAACTGCTGGTCCATATAATGTAAAGCAAATTGATAGCATAAACATTACTACAGCGACTATTACTTCATGGTCTCTACCATTAAGTAGTATTAATGCATATCCTCCAATTAAAGCTGAACAGAAGAAATCTAAGTAAACCATTATCTTTTTCTTATTTACACGATCTGATAACATTCCAGCAATAGGTGCAAATAAGATATATGGTATCGTTGATATTGCTAATATATTTGCAAAGGCAGCTGTGCTACCTGTAAATTCTAGTAGATATAGAGACATACTAAATCTTTGAATAGCATTACCAAATAAAGATATAATTTGTCCTATAACTATTATTATAAAGTTTTTATTTTTCATGGTCACCCCTCAGAAGTTCGTATTCCATACATATTGGGTATTCACCATTTTCGCTAACTTGAAGATGTGCTTCTACCCCATATATTTCTTTTAATGATTCTTTTGTTATTACGTCTATTGGTCTTCCTTCACAAATTACTTTTCCTTTTTTAAGACCAATTATATTATCTGCAAATCTACAAGCATTGTTTAGCTCATGAAGAACTATTACTACTGTAATTTGCTTTTCTTTATTTAATTTTTCTAATACTTCTAATACCTCAAGTTGATATGACATATCTAAATATGTAGTTGGCTCATCTAGCATGATAATTTCTGTTTCTTGAGCCAAAGTCATAGCTATCCATGCTCTTTGTCTTTGACCACCGGATAAGTTTTCAACTTCTCTATCTGCAAACTCAGAAAGTCCTGTTTCTTCTATTGCCCAGTCGATAACTTCTTTATCATGTGAATTCAATCCACCTATAATTTTTTGATGTGGAAATCTTCCATATGCTACAAGTTCTCTTACTGTAAGACCACTTGGACACACTGGCCCTTGAGGAAGAAATGCCACTTCTCTTGCTATGTCTTTTTCTTTTACCTTCTTTATATTTTTATTATTTATAAAAATATCTCCGTTCTTTGGCTTGTTTATTCTTGCTATAGTTTTTAGAAGTGTGGATTTTCCACATCCATTTGCTCCAATTATGATACTTATTTTCCCTTTTGGTATACAAAGGTTCATATTTTCAATTATTACATTGCTTTCATATGAAACACTTAAGTTCTTTACACTAATAGCTTCCATAATTATTTCTCCTTCATCATTAAATAAATAAAATATGGTACTCCAAATATTGATACTGTAATCCCAACTGGAATTTCAATTGGAGAAAATAGATTTCTTGAAACTGCATCTGCAACAAGAATTATTATTGTACTTATTATTGCTGATATTGCAATAAAGTTTTTATGATATGGTCCAACTAACTTTCTTGCAATATGAGGTGAAACAAGACCTAAGAAGCCAATGTTTCCTGCAAATGCTGTTGCAGTTCCTGCTAATATAACTACATAAGTTAAAAATTTCTTTCTTTCCTTTTCTATGTTTAATCCAAGTGATATTGATAGCTCATCAGAAAGATTTAAAACATCTAACTTTTTATAATTTAATAAAACTATTATAAATAACACTGTTATTATTGGAATTATCACTTTTGCATAACTCCAGCTTGAGCCCCATAAACTCCCTGATGTCCAAACTAATACTCTGTTATAATCTCCAGCTCCACCTCTAAATGTAACAAAAGTTATAAACGCATTAAGTGCTACATTCATTCCTATACCAATTAAAAGAAGTCTATTTGGCTTTATTCCATTTTTGCTAGATAGCATATATAGTAAAATTGCTGATATTGCAGCTCCAACTATAGCCATAAATGGAAGTACAAATATAGAAAGTGATCCAAGTTCACTATAGTAATTTGCTGTTTTAAATGAAATAAATATTACTGCGGCAACTGCAGCTCCTGCATTTATTCCTATTATTCCAGTATCAGCTAAATCATTTTTAGTTATTGTTTGAAGTATACATCCTGCTGTTGATAATCCTATGGCAACAAATATACCAACAAGCATTCTTGGAAGTCTTAAAGTTAAAACTGCTGTATTTTGAAGTTTTGTTCCATTACCAAGAAGTGTATTTATTACTTCTAATGGAGTTACCTTATATGTACCCCAGCACAATGTAATTAAAAAGGAGACAAGTAATAATGCTATTAAAATTACTAAAACTAGTTTAAATCTTTTTTTCTTCATTATCCTCTCTCCTTTCTAACTAATGATATGAAAAATGGTATTCCTATAAGTGCTGTAAATACTCCAATTGGAGTTTCATAAGGATCTAAAAGCATTCTTGCTGCTATATCTGCATATGTTAAAAGTACTGCACCAACTAAAAATGAGCATGGTATGTTTTTTCTATAATCCTCTCCTAGTATTTTTCTAACTATTTGAGGAACTATAAGCCCAACGAAGGCTATGTTTTTTCCTACTGCAACTGCTGCTGCACACATTGGTATCATAACCATAAGTGTTGCAAACCTTATTTTTTCTGGATTTTCACCAAGTCCAATTGCAACATCATCTCCAAGATTTAAAATATTTATCTTTGATGATAATAAAATTGCTATAATAAGTCCTATAACTCCAACAAAGAATACTAATTTAAAATCTGCCCATCCTGCATTTCTAAATCCTCCAGATACCCAAAATCCTATCATTTGTGATTGATTAGATAAAATTCCAACTATTGTTGTTAATGAAATGAAGAATGTGCTTAAGGCTGTTCCTGCTAAAAGTATCTTTGCAATTGAATTATTATTTGCTTTTTTTGATATAAAAGCTAAAACTATAAGACCTGTTATAAGTGCTCCAATAAAAGATGCTATCATAACATTTCTTGTACTTATTGTTATTCCTAGTGCATAGAAAATTGCTATTACTAAAGTTGCTCCTTGGCTTACACCTAATATTGATGGTTCTGCTATAGGATTTCTAGTAACCCCTTGTATCATTGCACCTGTTACCCCTAATATTCCCCCTGTAAATAATACTGATAATGCTCTTGGAATTCTTACATCTCTAACTAACATAAGTTCTAATGTTTCACTATAATTAAAGATACTATCCCAAATGTCTGAAAAGGAAATATGGACGGATCCTAACCTTACAGCTAGAACCAGTCCTATTACTAAGAGTAACATACTAATTATTGTAAAAATTACTGTATGTCTCTTATTTTGTTTCATTTAACATTTCACCTATTTCATCTACTAATAATTCTCTACCTATTGAGCTATAACCTTGGTTAAAGTATGGTGATGAATCTAACACTATTACTTTACCCGCTTTAACTGCTGGTAGGTTGTTCCAAATAGCATTGCTTTCTAATTGAGCTAAATCTTCTTTTGTTGCTATTAAGAATATATAATCTGATTTTATTGCTGCTAAACCTTCGTATGTAACAACTGGTAAGCTTATATCACTTTGTGCTGGCATGCCTTCTGGTTTCTTAAGTCCCATATCTTCATATAATACGCTACCAAATCCTGCACCATCAAATATGAAGAACTGTCCACCACTAGCTAAGAATGAAAGATATGATGTATCTTCGCCATATTCTGCTTTAATCTTATCGCCTGCTTCCTTAGCCTTTGCTTCATAATCTGCAAGCCACTTATTTGCTTCTACTTCTTTATTAAATACCTTTGCAAATGCCTTAACATCATCTTTCCAGTTTAATGCTTCTAATTGAATCATAACTGTTGGAGCAATTTCACTTAATTGATCGTACATTTTTTCTTGAACTGTTGATATAACTATTAAATCTGGATTTAAGTTCATTATAGCTTCAACATCCATTGTATCTTGCATGCTATATCCTAAGATTTCAGCACCCTTTAATGTTTCTTCTAAATATGAAGGGAACTTAGTGTAATCATAAGCATCACTATTTGCAGTTCCTATTACCTTATATCCTAATATTGATAAAATATCACTGTTTCCGCTTAAATCTACTATTCTTTGAGGTTCTGCTGGAATTTCAACGTCTCCTCTAACATCTGTTACTGTTACTTTTTTATCTTCTGACTTATTTTCAGCTGTAGCACCATTTCCGCATCCTACAAGCATAAATGCAGTAACACAAGAAACTACTAATGTTTTTAATAAATTCTTCTTCATAACTTACCTCCATATTTTCTAAGATTAATTAAATCATTATCTTATAATAACTTAATTAATCTTATTATTAATTTCTTTTTTAATCTTATTATTGTTTTTTTACTTCTTTTTAGTTAGCTTTTTAATTATTTTTTCATTAGTCTTCTTAAATTATTTTTTATTAATATTTTTAGTTTGCTTATAATTAGACTTTTTACTTTCTTTGATTAATTAATCTTATTTATTATCTTTATTACATTGCCAATTGTATATGAGATTCATTCTCAATTCAACACTTGCAACCAATTTAATAATTTTATCATCTAATAGAATAATTTTTATATAAAAATAATCAGTTTTTCTGCTATAATAGTTATGAATTCTTTTTTTAGTTTTAAGAAGTAAAACTTCCTAAACTTTTTCACTTTTGATTATTAACTTTTCATAAAATAAATTGCTTTAAAATTTATTTATATTATTACCTAATGAAAAAGTTTTATGAAAAAATTATTTATTTCTTACTTTATAAATCTAACTAAGGGGGATGAAAAAACAAATGATATCAAGATCTACTCATGAATTTCAAAAAATAGTGCTAAGTAATATGACCTTTTCTTCATACCCTATGGGGAATTACATTATATACAAAAATGAGGACAACCCTGAACTTGGATATTTTATTAAATATAGTCGTGAAGGATATTATGACTTCGGAATTGGTGATTATACTATTGCTCAAGATTTTTCACTTTCTTTTGATCATGAAGATGAGATAATGCGATTTGGGACTGTTTATACAGGAGTAACAAAATTTAAGATAGAAAATAACCCTGTTTCATCATTTACTCCATCTTCTTTTTTTGTTGTAGAGAAGAATTTAAAAGGAACTCAGGTTTGGAAAAAAGGTCAACATTTTCATGGAGCAGAAATAACTATTTACAAAAAATATTTTGATGAAGTTCTTAAACCTAATTTTTCTAACATAATTGATTTTAATAATTTTGATTTTAATTATACATATAGATATCTTCCTCTTGAAATTGCAACCATAATTCAGCAGTTAAGAAACTTAGCTCAAGCTGATGAATTAACTCCAATATATTTAGAAAGCAAGCTTTTAGAAGCTGTTGCATTAATATCAAAGGAAGTTCATTCTTCACCTGAAAATACTTTTACAAATCAATTAAATTATGGGGATATAATGATTGGTAAAAATAGAAAAGTTGCATTAACAGCTTCAGATGCTAATGCAATACAAAAAGCTTATGAGATTTTAACAATGGAAGCTTGTAATCCACCTACTATAAAAAGCTTAAGTAAGATGGTATTTCTAAATGAACAAAAATTAAAGGCAGGATTTTCAGCAAAATATCATATGTCCATTAGCCAGTACACTAATTCAATTAGAATGACTATTGCAGAAAACTTACTATCTACAACGGATTTAAGTATTGAAGAAATCTCTAAAATGATAGGATACAATTATTGTGGAAACTTTGTAAAAATGTTTAAAAAAGTCCATGGAAAAACTCCACTGGCCTTTAGGAAAATGAAGGAAGTTCATTAGAATAAAAAGTTAAAGGTGAAAGATGGAAAAAGTTATTGAAATAGCTCAGGAAAGCTGAGTTAAAATTTAAAAATAGCAATAAAATATAATTTATTGCTATTTTAGCATCACCTTTATTTGGAATTGCAATACAACCACAGCGAGGACATGGTGAATCACCTATTATTTCAGTAAAATTACTACTTTCATTCTCTAAAATTTTTTCTAAATTTACTTCTGGTAGAAATTCATATTTTAAATCACTCATTTTTAACCTCTCCTAAATTAGTCAAAAAATCGTTATAATTATTATCATTTTATATTTTTAGCATCAAGTCTAATTTTTTCTTCAGTTAATTGTAGAAATATCTCTAATAACTCCATCTTTGAGATTGCATAATTTAATATATCATTTTCTACTCTTTCTCTCTTATAATAATCATGTGTATATCTATTTCTCAATATTACAGCAGAAACTAAAAATTTTGTTAAGTTTTCATCTATAAACCCATATAAATTAGATCTTTTAATTAATTCTAAACCTGAATATCCATCAACATAATTACCTGTTATAACTAAATATGCTTCTGACATATCTATTATATACTCAGTAAAATCTTGAAAATATCCAATTATTGATCTTCTTAAGTAAATTGAATTTGATGACTTATATTCTTTTATAGCTCCTTGCATTAATTTAAGTGTATCTTTTGCACTATTAAACTTTAAATTAATACTCTCCTTTTTATATTTATAATATGCTGCTACCATTTATATCCTCCAATATTTTATTATCTTCTCTAGTTTTTCTTATAATCCATTCATTTTCTCTTAAGTATTTATTTACATATAATCTAAAATCAATTTCTTTAATTTCATCTACAATCAGTTTATCATTACTATCTAAGTATTGTCTTGCTAACCTACTATCATAATCACTTATACTTAAAAATGTTAAATGTATATCTTCATAACTAAAGTAATCCTTTAACACTGGTAAAAGCATTTCTTCTAGATCAATTTCATCCATAATATCTTCTCGTGTTGCCATTAGTACAAATATATCTATATCACTATCCCCACTTCTCCAATACTTTGTACCATAACTCCCAAATACAGATAGTGAAATTAAGTTATCTATTTTATTAATCTTTAAATTCTTTAACAATTTCATAGTCTCACCCTTAACCTTAAAATCATCACATATATTATATTTTATTATATATTATTCCAATTATTAAGTTAAGTATATCACTATATTTAAGTTTTTAATCATCTATAATTTTTATCTTATTCTATTTTTAAACATTGTTGTTTCCTATATTTTCATTACATAATACTCTGTTTTAAAAACGTGTTGGTAATTATATTTTCATACTATATGTTTCTGTTTTAAAAGATTGTTGGTGATTATATTTTCATACTATATATTTCTGTTTTAAAAGATTGTTGGTGATTATATTTTCATACTATATATTTCTGTTTTAAAAGATTTTTGGTGAAATTATTTAGTTACATTTTTCTAAATAGTTCTTACTCCTATCAATACATTTAAATATAATTAATTATACTTAAAGCCATATGAGACATGTCTCTGAAATTTAACAGTAACCAATTGGATATAATTAATTATACTTAAAGTTATGCTAATACCATTAACAACAATTTCTTAAAACAGACCTCGAGTATTCTGAAAAACAAAATAGTGAAAAGTTAAAGCCTCTTTACTGAATCTTATCTAAATCAGATACACATTAACTTTTCACTATTTCACTATTTCACTATTAATATAAATTATAAATATAATTTAAGAAGATAAATAGACTGTGTAATAAGCATATCTAGTTATCTTCATAATTATTTCACGATTTATTTAAATTCGTTAAATTCTTTCTTTGCATATTCATGATGTTTCATGCAAGCAACTAATGGCATTTCATAACCATCTTCTGTAAAGTTTATTTCTGTAAGGCTTGTCTGCTTTATAAACGGTGGATCCCATAAAGTGTCTATATCTCTTTTTTCTAGCTCACATAAATATGACTTTAAAGTGATAGTATGAGTTACGATTAAAATATTTTTTCCTTTTTCTTTTTCTAATATTTCATTAATTGCTTTGAAAGCTCTTTTTTTAACTTCATAAAAGTTTTCTCCATCTCCTGTTGGAATATATTTTGATGGAACATTCCAAAAGTTATAGTAGTTTTCTTCACTTAGGCTTTTCATTTCTTCTTGATTTAGGCCTTCCCATCCACCTATTCTAATTTCTTTTAAACCATCATTAGCTTTAAGAGGTATGTTTCTATCTCCTTTTACTATTTTAGCCGTATTATAAGCCCTTCCTATTGGACTTGCATAAATAACATCTATATGTGTATCCTTCATTCTATCTCTAAGCCATTCAGCTTGCTTAATTCCAAGCTCTGTTAAAGGAGAATCTCCCCACCCTTGCATTATTCCTTTTTCATTCCATTCTGTTTCTCCATGTCTTGTTAAATATAGTTTAGTCATAAAAACACCTCTCATTAATATTTGCAATATGGTAGATTATATTAGGATAACAAACTAACACAATCTACTAATAATTTCTCATATTTTTATATTTCTCATATTTTTATATTAGCATAAGTATTTTTCCTCAACAATTGTACTATTTCTAAATCAAATGTTTATTGCATACCTGTTTAATGTTTATTGTATAAATATTTATTTTATAAATGTTTATTTAACTTTTTCAATAATAAAAAAGAGCTTATACTGATTATAAATCCAGCATTATTTTTTCATTCTTTATCCTGCACAAATGATCTAAATTTCTAACTCTTCTAGTGTATAGAAAAAGAACTGATATACATAGCTAATAAATTTATGTATTTCTTCTATCTATTAAAAATAGAAGATTATTTTCACCTACATATCTATTCCCAGCACCTAAAGAAGGTTGAATACATAAATTTCATTTTAATAGTCTGATGATTTTAAGAAATAAAAAAAGCCTACCTATTAAGTAGCCTCTGAAAGTCTTATTTTATTTTTTATTAATTTAAAGTCTTATTTCATTTTATTTTTTATTAATTTAAAAAAATCTGAAAATTATCAACAAATAATATTTTTTTATCCACAATTTTCAGTTAATAAATTTTATTTTTATGTTGATACTTTCTAAATATTTCAATTAATATAGCTTAATAATAAATTTTGTAGTATCTAATAGAACTATTAGTAGTATCATTTTGTCTTATGTATATTATTCTTGCTTATATTAATTAAATTTGCTTTTAAATAAAACATCATTAAAAAATGGAATGCCTACGAAAATGACTTTTAAATCAATTTTCGTAGACACTTTTATTTTACTTAGCCATATCTAGATTTATCTCTTGAGACACTCCTACGATATCTAATATTTTTTCTGCTCTTTCTTTTGTTGATCCTGTTATTTCTGTATATCTAACATTTTCTGCTTCTAAGAAACTTAATATAGCCTTGTCCACAGCTTGTGCTACTTCTTCGTCCTGCCATCTTACTCCGTCTTTTGAATAACCAAATTCTCTTGGTACAAAGAATATGTGATCATACTTTGGTAAATCTCTTAAAGCTAACACATAAAGATCTTTTAATATTTCAATTTCTTTTGTTGTTCTTTTTTTATCACCTAGCATAAATCTAGCATATATGTATGGTACAAAGGTAGCATAATCTGTTAATGCATAATCAAAATCATTTAAACTTTCTTCTAAATGAAGTTGTCCTAAATAAATTCCATATTGCTCAGCTATGTTTTCTATCATACCTTTATCTCTTAGGTAATCTGTACTATACTCTGTTGCTACTCCTACATTTAAATCTCTAATCTTCATATCTACATAAAGTTGTTGTATTAATGTAGTTTTTCCACATCTTGGCCCACCTAAAATGGCAATTCTCTTTGGCATTGCAAACCCTCCAAAAAACTTCTATATAAAAAGTAAATATTTTTCAAAATAGATTTTAATTATATCAACAATCGACATAAATTTCAATGTATATTGGAGGGAATATTCATGTTTTGTAATTAGTAATAATTATGAAACATGAATTTTATTCACTTTTTATAAAAAGACAGTAAATATATTTATTCTTTCACAAATATATCTACTGTATTCACTAAATTAACTTATAACATGTTACAATTCAGCTATATGAATTATATCATAATTTATGCATTGTTCATTCTCAATTATCTAATTCTACCTGCTTGTCTGAGTTATCTCCTCAATTATGCATTATCCATTGTCCATTATCAATTACTCTATCAGTCCTTCTGATTTTAAGAATTCACTTGCAACTGTTTTTGCATCTCTCTTATTTACATCTACTTCATAGTTTAATTTTCTCATTTTTTCATCAGTTAGCTTTCCATCTAATTCACTTAGAACTTCTCTTAGCTCTGGGAATTTTTCTAAAGTTTCTTCTTTTATAATAGGAACTGCATAATATGGAGGGAAGAAGCTCTTATCATCTTCTAAAACAGTTAAATTGAACTGCTCTATTAATCCATCTGTTGTAAATGCATCAATAACTTGAGTTTCATTACTGTTTAAAGCTGTATATCTTAAACCACCATCTATAGGATTAACAACTTTAAAGTTTATATTATACGCTTTGTTAAGTCCTAGCAATCCATCTTCTCTGTTAGCAAACTCTATTGTAGGTCCTGCAATTAAATCTCCTGATATCTTTGCTAAATCTGATGTATTTTTTAAATTGTATTTTTCTGCTGTTTCTTTACTTACTGCCATTGCATAAGTATTATTGAACCCCATTGGATTTAATACCTCAATCCCATAATCTTCTTTAAATCTATCTTTCATTACATTATAAACTTCGTCAGTATTTGAATTAGGCTCTTTAATATTTAGTATATTTACATATCCTGTGCCTGTATATTCAACATACATATCTATTCCAGCAGATCTTAATGCACTAAATGCTACTTGAGTTCCCCCCAAATTCAATTTTGTTTCTACATCAATATCTGTTTTATTTTCTATAAACTCTTCTAACATGTTTCCTAATATAATTTGCTCTGTAAAGTTTTTAGACCCTATAGTTATCTTATTATCATTTTTTGATAATATACTTGTTGCTAGTGCCCCACCTAAAATTACTATTACCAATACAGAAGCTATAATTATATTTCTCTTTTTATTCTTATTTGAACCATTTCTTTTAACTTTCATAGTTCCATCTGATTTTTTAATTCCATTTGGCATTGTAGCTGCTTCTATTTTTCCTGTTATCCAGTCTATAACTAAAGCTAATATAGCTGCTGGAATTGCACCAAATAGTATAAGGTTATTATCTACTGTTTGAATACCTGAGAATACTAAATATCCAAGACCACCTGCCCCTACAAAGGCTGCTATTGTCATAAGTCCAACTGCTGTAACTGCTGCCATTCTTATACCTGCCATCATAACGGGCATTGCTAGAGGGATTTTTATAAGCTTAAGAGTTTGTCCGCTAGTCATTCCTAATCCCTTTGCTGCTTCTAGCATATCTGGATTTATATTTGTTATTCCTGTATAAGTATTTTTTATTATAGGTAACATAGAATATAACACTACCATTGTTATAGCTGGTGCTGACCCTATGCCTATAACTGGTATCAAGAATCCTAATATAGCTAAACTTGGTATAGCTTGAGTTAAGTTCGCAAATCCAATTACAAAGTTAGCTATTTTTTTATTCTTAGTTATAAATATACCTAAAGGTACACCAATTACTACCGCTATTAGAACTGCCACTACTGTAAGCTGTACGTGTTCTAATAAAAGAGAGAAGATTTCCGATTTCTTAGTCATTAATTGTTCTATAAAAGTACTCATTAATTATCGCCTCCCATCTCGATGTACTGACTACTTAAAACTGATATTAAACTACTTCTTGTTACTAATCCTAGTAATCTAGAAGTTTCATCACAAACTGGTAAGTATCCTTTCTTTAAATTATTAAATACTTCTAATAATTCTGGTAGGCTAGTATCTCCTGAAACCCACTTAGGTTCTTTATTCATAGCTTCTTCAACTAATTTATTTTTTTCTGATATCTTTTGAATATCTTCTAATGTAACATATCCTAATAAGGTTCCTACTCTATTTATAACAAGTAAGCTATCTACTTTCTTTTCTCTCATTATTTCTCTTGCTTGAAGCAAGTTTCTCTTTGGACCAACTGTTACTGGTTTTGATATCATAACATCTTCTGCTTTAATCATTTCAGGCTTTGTCCAAATTTTATTCTTACCAACAAATTCTTCAACATATTCTCCTGCTGGGTTTTTTAAAATATTTTCTGGAGTATCATATTGAAGTATTTTACCATCTTTTAAAATACATATTTTATCTGCTAAGTTTATAGCTTCATCCATATCATGAGTTACGAAAACTATAGTCTTTTTATATTCTTTTTGAATATTAAATAACTCTTCTTGAAGCTCTGTTCTCGTTATTGGGTCCAATGCACTAAAAGGCTCGTCCATTAATATTATTTCAGCATCAGCTGCAAAAGCTCTTGCAACTCCAACTCTTTGTTGTTGTCCACCACTTAGCTCTACTGGATATCTATCACTATACTTTTCCGGCTCTAATCCAACCATATTTAATAAATCTATTGTCTTTTTATTTATTTCATCTTCACTTTTTCCCATAAGCTTAGGTATTATTTCTATATTTTCCTTTACTGTCATGTGTGGGAATAAACCTGTTTGCTGAATTACATATCCTATACTTCTTCTAAGCTCTATTGGATCCATTTCTTTTATATTTTTGCCATTAACTAATATTTCTCCTGAAGTAGATTCTATTAATCTATTTATCATTTTTAATAAAGTAGTTTTACCACAACCACTTGATCCTATTAAAACAACTAAGTTTCCATCCTCTATATTTAAATTAAAATCTTCTAATATAATGTTATTTTTGTAGCTTTTTTTAATATTTCTAAATTCAATCATAAATTACCTCCTAATTCCAGTAACAACCTTATAGTAACATTAAGTTGTCAGATTGTCAAACTACTTTCAGAATATTTGGTATTTATTGAACTTTTTACTATAAAGCTATTAAGTTAAAATTTAGCTTAATCTGTGTCTAATCTAATTAAGGATATTAAGTAACTTAATATAAATACTTCTCTACATATACTCCTTTTATTGCATAATATAACTATATCTATTTTAAGCTTGTATTCTTTAAGAAAAAAATTTGAAACAAAAAAGATGCTAGAATAAATAGATATTTTTATCATTCTATTTACTCTAGCATTTTTATGTTTTAAATATTAAAATTACTTAATTAAACTATATAATTTAAAATTAATAACTTATCCTTATTTATTATCACAAGTTATATAATTTACTATATTCTCGCAAATTTCATGTGTCTTTATTGAATCACTTATTGATGGATTTGGTATTGATTTATTTTTTACAGATTCTATAAAGTGATTTATTATATCTTCAAATCCCCTTTTGTATAATGTTGGGTCCCAACCGCCAAAACTAGTCTTTGTTCTACCATTATTATTTACTTCTATAATATCAACTAAATCTTCAACAATATATTTATTTCCCTTTACCATGTATTCAATATTCTCTTCTGTAATACCTGCAGTTCTATTCATTATTCCCACTGCAGTTGTATTATTGCTTTTTAATGTTACTACTACATTATGAAGATCATTTCCATCTTTTAGATAATTTATATCGATGTCTTTAACTTCTTCATCCATTAAAAATCTTAATGTATCAACAACATGTATAAAGTCTTCCACAATAAATCTTCTTGTATCGCCTGGTGGATATGCTCTATTTTTTTGCATTATAATTATGTCTGCTTTTCCTTTGGATTTAAGTTCTTTAACCTTTGGGCAAAATCTTCTATTAAATCCAACCATAGCAATAACATTATGTTCTTTTGCTAAGCTTTCTATTTCTTTGCTTTCTTCAATATTGAAGCTAAGTGGCTTGTCTATATATACATTAACGCCTTTTTTTATAAGCTTTCTAGCTATTTCATAATGTCCATCTGCATGTGTTGAAATTATTGCTGCATCTATATCTTCTTTTATTAAATCTTCAATGTTATTATATGCTCTGTCTATATTATACTTATTTGATATTTCATCTAATACAGTTTTATTTCTAGTTGAAATAAAAAGCTCCACACCTTCTTTTACTGTTAAAATAGGTAAATAAGCTTTTTTAGCTATTTCCCCTAAACCAATTATTGCAAGTCTCATAAAATCCCTCCAATTTATATACTATCACTACTTATATATAAAATTTCTTCTATACTAATCTAAAGCTAAATAGTATTTAATTTAATTTTAATAGCTATTTAATTCGCCTTATTTAATTAATTTTATTTAGTTAGTCTTATTTAATTTACTTTATATAATACAAATACTATTTATATTAATTCTAATTTTTTTAATCCCTTTTCTATACCTTCATTTTCAACATCTTCTGTAAAATCAAATGCATGTTCCTCTAACCCTTTATGATATCCGCCCATAGCTATACCATGCTTTACAACTTGGAACATTTCTATATCATTTTCACCATCTCCAAAAGCATAAGCATTTTCTCTATCTATTCCAAGCTTTTCTAATAAATGTTCAACTCCATAGCCCTTTGTATATTTAGATACATATATTTCAAAAGTGTTACCAAATTGGTTTGCCATAAATGCCAGACCTTCGCCTTTAAATTTATCACAAACTAATTTATAAGAATTTTCATCTTGTCCTATAGATATTATTTTACTTGTTTTTACAGTTTCTTTATCCCAATCTTCTGTAAAGTTCTCAATACCTAGATTTGCTCTAGTTACAAGATCTATAACTTTTTCATTATCTATATCTAAAACATAATTTCTTTCTTGTCCTTCTAAAATATACACTATATTATTTTCTTCAAGAAAGTTTAATACATCTTTAAGCTTTTTATTATCAATACATTCATTAAATATTACTTTACTTTCAATTTCTGCATAAGCCCCATTAGAAGCTATATATCCATTTAAACCTAAATCTTCTATTTCATTAGTAATAGAATTTTTAGGCCTTCCTGTTGCCAAAACAGTTAAATAGCCATTTTCTTTTAACTTATTTATAGCTTCCTTTGTATTTTTTGTTGGAGCATATATACCCTTTGTCCAATCTATTAAAGTTCCATCTACATCAAAAAAAACTATTCCTTTGTTATTCATTAACCTTCCCCCTTATAATTCTCTATCACTACATAAATTTATATATGCGCTTTTTATATAAAAATCTGTTTTTTACTTTCTATTTGATATGTAAATCAAGATTCTATCTTTAACTTAAATTTTTATTCACGTCTCTCTTAATTTCATATCAATTTATATCCTAACTTTTAGTCTATGATATCATATAGCAATTTAATTTAAAAGTTTTCTTAAATATGTTCCCTAGAATATTTTTACTGTATTATAGAACAGTTAACCACTTTCCTTAATTTATTTGCCTATCTAATTTTATAATTTATCATATAAGTTGAAATAACTCTTACAAATTTTTATCTTCTAATTAATATTAAACATATAATTAATATTAAACATACATTTGCATTATAATCTAACAAAAATAAGGTTTGCATTCTTGCATAATAAAATAAGAGATGTCTACGACATCCCTCATCATTATAAAAATACACTTTTTTTATTATTCATCCTGTTCTTTTCTACTTAGATTAAATTATTAATAATATATAATATGAACAGAATCTATTCCAAATAGATAACTGACTATAATTAACTATTAGAAATAAATTGATTTTTTTCAAACTCACTAAGTTTAACAGGCTTTCCATATAAATATCCTTGTACAATTGTACATCCTATACTTTTCAAAAACATTGCTTGCTCTCTAAATTCCACACCTTCAGCAATAATTCCTAGGTTTAATTCCTTTGCAAGTTTTATAATATTTTTTAATACTACACTTCCCTTAGATGATATAGTTTTTTTATCTAAAAAAAGTTTATCTAATTTTATTGCATCTAGAGGTAAGCTTTTTAAAATATTTAATGATGAATATCCTGCTCCAAAGTCATCTAAGGATATTTTGATACCTAGATTTCTTATATCATTTAATATATTAATTATATCATTGGAATCCTCTAACATAGCGCTTTCTGTCATTTCAATTTCAATTAGATTTGTATTAATGTTATAAGCCTCTATTAATTTTTTTACCCTTTCCATAAAATAGTCTCCTTGACTTAAAGTAAATCTAGATATGTTAACTGATAATGGAATTACTTTATAATTATTATTTTCCCATCTATTAATAATTTTACATACTTCTTCAAACATATAAATATCTAAATTTACTATAAAACCATTCTTCTCAAATATATGAATAAAGTTATTAGGACTAATAGTTCCATTAGATTTTGTATTCCATCTAACTAAACATTCTGCACCTACTATACATTCATTTTGCAAATCATATTTTTGTTGAAGATACATCTCAAACTCTCTATTTTGTATTGCATTATACATTATATTTTCTGTATTACTTTTATACTCTTTCTTAGTTCCACTTTTACAATCACATTTAAAAATAAAGTTTAATATCAACCTAGCAACTAAAACTAAAGCAATAATCAAAATTAAAAATAAAAAAAGAGTATATTCTCCTGAAAATAGTATTTTATCCATGTCAGCTTTATCTCCATCTTTATTTTAATATACTCTATTATATTCATTTCACTTTAATATAGACACTGTATAGATGCGTTAAAAAATTAAAAGTTTAGTATTGTTAAACTTAATAATATAATTCATATATATTTAATAAAAAAAATTGCTAACTCAATTTTTTAGAGCTAGCAATCTTTTCTTATTTTAATTTAAAGATATTATTTATCATGCTAAGATTTTCTTTTCTATTATTTATTCCATAATTCTAATCTATCTTTTATTAATTCAGTTATTCCTTGATTTAATTTATCAATTTCATAGGACTTTAATGTATTTTCTATTTCATCCCAAGCCTTATCAAAGTTTTCTGGTGCTCCAAGGATTGCTTGAGTTGCTGCTTGTTGAACATAATCATCAGCTTTCTTTTGGATTATAGCTATATCACTATCACTTGGAATACTTAATTGCCATACTTGTCCATGATTAGAAATTCCTAATTCTTCTGCCTTAGGGAATAATTCAGGCCAAGCTTCTGCACCATAAGCCTTTAATGTTTCCTTTTCTGCTTCTGTGTAATTTGCCATCTTGTTCTCCAATGTATCTGGTGAATAAGTATCTCCATTTGAATCTAAAGCTCCAATACCTCTTTGTGGGAATGGATATGCGTATAAACCAACCCCAGTTTTCTTAGAGAAATCTGCATCTGTATTTCTTTGCTTTTGGATTTCTGGTAAGAACTCTCTCTTTCCAGCTGCATTTACAGTATAGTGTGTTCCTTCAATCCCCCAGTTTAAAAGTATTTGTGCTTCATCTGATGCTAACCAATCTAAGAATTGAAATGCTCTTTCTGGCTCTTCACAACTTGAAGTAATTGCAATACCCCAACCACCGCTAAATCCATAATCTTTTAAGCTTTGATCCTTGTATTTAGTTTCATCTATTACAACAGGAAGTTTAGCGTAAGTTGCCTCGTCTTTTCCTTCTGCAATTAAACTAGTTGCTGCTGATTGATAATCCCAGTATGCATCTGATAAACCCACTACTCTGCCAGCTGCTATTTTAGCTCTATAAGTATCTTCCTTTTGTGTGAAAGACTCTGGATCTAATAATCCTTCTGCATTCATGTGATTTAACCACTTAAAATATTCTTTTACTTCTGGAAGTAAGAACTTATAATTTGCCTCTCCAGTTTCATCGTTTACAGCAAATTGTCCATCATCTGGAATACCTGCTGCAAGAGATGCAATATTTCCTACTGTAAGTAACCATCTCCAATCACTAGCCATTAGTGATAAACCTATTCTAGATTGTCCATCTTCTGTTGTAGGATTTTTAGCTAGATAATCTTTTATAGCCTTTTCATAATCCTTAATATTTTTTATTTCAGGATATCCAAGTTCTTTTAAAACTTGATGTTGAAGTTGCATTGTACCTGATGGGTCAAATATTTTATTTGTAACTCCATAAGTACCTACTGTATATATTGATTGATCTTCATTGTTATATCTCAATCTATTTAATTGGTCTCCATATAATGCTTTTAAGTTATCTCCACCTTCTTCTATATAGTCATCTAATGCTATAACAGCTCCTGCATCTACAAGTTTTGAAGTATCACTTTTGGCATAAATTAAATCTGGATATTCTCCACCTGCTATCATAAGTGGGACAGCTTGAGTATCACCTGCTACTGGGTGTTCAAATTTTAAAGTAACACCTGTTAATTCTGTTATTTTCTTAGCAACATCATCCGTAAATGCAATATCTTCTGATAAGTCTGCTGAGAAAATTGTAAATGTTATAGGTGACTTATCCATTTCGTCTAACTTCGAACGCTTACCATCCTCTTTCTTACCACATCCAACAAATATTGATGCAGTTACTAACCCTGCTAAAAGTAAAGATAAAATTTTTCTCCTCTTCATTATTTTCCCTCCTAATCTTTTTACCCTCTATGGCTTATAAAAATAGAAATCTTATTATTTAGTTATTTTATTATTTAAACAAGTTCTCTTATAAAAACTGAATTTTTATATTATTTGCCTATTTTATAATCTTTATAAGAACTCTTGTATTTAAACCTTATTAGAATGATGATATTACAATTATCATATTTGAAAAATCATTTTAAAGTTTTCCATAACTGTTCTATAATCTTGCTAATCTATTCTCGAGTTTTTAGTTACTAGCTTTTTACTGCTCCTAATGTCATACCTGATACAAAATACTTTTGTACAAATGGATACACCATTAAAATTGGTACTGTTGCAACCATCGTTATAGCCATCTTTATTGATTCTGGATTTGACCTTGCCGTATTTTGTAGATTTGGATTATGAACATCTACTGTAGCAGCTGCATTGTCCATTATTTTCATAAGTTCATATTGTAGTGTTGTTAAACTATCATTAGTTCTTGCATATATATAAGTATCAAACCAACTGTTCCATTGTCCAACTGCTATAAATAATGCAACTGTTGCTATTACTGGTAAACACAGTGGGAATACTATCTTTCTAAATACAATCCAATCATTAGCTCCATCTATTGCTGCTGATTCATATAAAGCTTCAGGAAGTCCATCCATAAATGATCTTACTACTATAACATTAAATGCTGAAATTAATCCTGGCAAAATATATACTGCAAAATTATTTACTAATCCTAATTGTCTAATTACTAGATATTCTGGAATTAACCCTCCACTAACATACATTGTTACTATAAATAATATAGTTACAAACTTGTTAAACATAAAATCCCTTCTACTTAATGTGTAAGCAACCATAGTAGTAGCTATAACACCTGTTACTGTTCCAATTGTAGTTCTTAAAACCGAGTTTACAAAGGCTCTCGGTAATTTACTACTACCATTGAAAATTTCTTTATAATTTTGTAAAGTAAACTCTCTTGGCCAAATGTGAATTCCACCTTTTACTGTATCAGTTGCATCATTAAATGAAATTGCTAATACATTTAGGAAAGGATATAGGGTAATAACTACAATAAATAACATTAGTAAAATCAATACTATATCAAATACTTCAATTTTGTCTTTTTTCTTTTTTAATTTCATACTAAGTACCTCCTATATAGCTTTACTATTATTTTAGTAAGCTTCCCTCTCCATCATTAAATTTTTGAGAAAGCTTATTAGCTGCAAATATTAGTACAATTCCTACAACTGACTTAAAGATACCTATTGCCGTACCGAATGAATATCTAAACATTCCAATACCATAATCTAATGCATATTTATCAATAACTAAAGCTTTGCTTGCAACTGTCGGATTGCTAAGTAACATTTGCTTTTCAAATCCAATATTTAATATATTTCCTATACTCATTATTAATAAAACTAATATTGTACTTTTTATTAGAGGTAATGTTATATTGAACATTCTTCTGAATCTTCCTGCTCCATCAACTTTTGCCGCATCGTAAAGCTCTGGATCTATTGCTGTCATGGCTGATAAATATATAATTGCATTCCAGCCCATTTCCTTCCAAACATCTGATCCTGTAACTATTCCCCAAAACATATTTGGGCTTTGTAAGAATTTAATTGGCTCTGAAATAATGTTTATTTTCATTAATAATTCATTAACTATTCCTGTTTGAGATAAAATATTTGTTACTAAAGCAGCTGCAACAACCCAAGAGATAAAGTGAGGTAAATAAGAAATAGTTTGTACCGTTTTCTTAAACCTTGTATATCTAAGTTCATTTAAAAGTAAAGCAAATAAAATGGCAGATGTTGTACCAAATATCAATCCTAGAACACTCATTCCTAAAGTATTTTTTAAGGATTCATAAAATAATGGTTCATTAAATAAATCTATAAAGTGCTTGAATCCTACCCATTCCTGTTCAAAAAAAGATAACTTCGGCTTATAATTTTGGAATGCCATAGTCCATCCAAACAAAGGTAAATACTTAAAAATAATTACCCACAATACAAAGGGGAAGGACATTGCTATTAGTACCCACTGCTTCTTAATATTATCCCATGTAATTTTCTTCTTTTTCTTTTTAGGTTTACTTTCAGTTTTTAAGTCTACATTTTTAACCAGCTGCATTATTTATCCCTCCATTTTCTTCAACCTTTACTTCAACTGTTAATATAATAATAGTCTCATTAATAAATTCTTCATACCTATAAAAATGTATATGTTTTCATATAAAAATTAGAGGATTAAAAAGTAAAATTTAATAGGTATTCTTCTCCAGTATCAACACCTATTGATCCCACACATTCTCACATGCGAAAGCCTTACGTTTACAAGGTTTAGCTGCATTAAGCAAAAATAAACTGCACTAAAAATATCATAATCAATTTTGCAATTTACCCATAAAATTTCATATATTTATCATGGATAATTGCACATTTAACCCTAGATATTTTTAATACAGTTTATTATTTTTTTACTGTAAAGACTACGATAAATAAAATATGTAGAATAAGCCTAATACTTCTTTGCACAGCTATCTAGCTTATGGAACATTTTTATTTATCTTAGCTATTATCATTAACAATTTAACTGTTGTATTTTTCCTTCAAATAATTTTCTGCATCTATTAGTACATTTTTTTCTAGAATTAAAATTAAATATGCTAACGCAATTGGTCCAAATAATACTCCTAATAAGGATATTTTTAAAAATTTTATTGTAAATAAAGCTATTATTATTATTGAAAGAACAGTAAGTGTTATATAAAACTTCTTAAATGTTAATGTAATAGCAAGTCTAAATACATCTTTTGTTTTAGCACTTATTCTTGCAATAATAGGAAATACATATAAACTAATTGCAAGTGCAAAAATAGCAATTGCTATAAATATATATGAAAGAATATTCACTCCAGCTTTAAAGAAATGTTCTATATCTAAATAACTCATTAAAAGTATAATACTTATTATGGTACTAGCAAAAATACCTTGTAGGAAGTTTAATTTATAGAAATACAGAAAATCTTTTTTTGAATCTGTTTCATTTCCCTTGATTACCCTGCCTAAAACTGAAAACATTGTGGAAAGCGCAGGTCCTATTAATATTCCCAAAAATGATAGGATATAAATTGAAAGATTGCTACCTGAAAATATGAAATAAGCTATAAAGGGAGATATTGCTATTAAGAAATATATATTTGTCATAAATATATATATAAATCTTTTAGTTAAATAATAAACACTATTACTTTTTAAATTATTGTCATTGCTCATTTAAACCATCTCCTATTTTTACATTTCTTTCTGTTTCTTATAATTTAGTGGGCTTATACCAACATACTTTTTAAATTTACTATGAAAATAATCTATATTCTTATATCCAATACGCTCGCATACTTCATAAACTTTAAGATTTTCTTCTACTAATAACTTTTTACCCTCTTCAATTCTAATTTTATCTAAATAAGTATTAAAAGATTCTCCTGTATAACTTTTAAAGATCTTCCCTAAGTAAGCACTATTGTAATTAAATATCTCTGCTAAATTTTCAAGCTTCAAATCCTTATAATAGTTTTTTTCCACATATTTAACTACTCTCTTAATTGATGAATTATTAGAGCTCGTACTAATTTCCTTTGATATAGAAGATAATCCTTTAGATAAAACTTCTATTACTCCTTTTAAATTTTCTTCTAAATAAATTTTATCTATTATCTTTTCTTCAATTTTTAAACTTTCCTCTTTAAGCTTATAATCCTGTTTTATCTTTTCCTTAAAATCTAAAAGAGTCCTTGTTATTGTAAACTTAATTTCATCTTCTCTAAATCCTTTTGCTCTAATTAACTTCTCTAATATATTTAAATTTTCATTAAGTTTATCCTTCTGACCAATTTCAGTATAAGTAATTATCTTATTAAGGATTTTCTTTTCATCTAAATTTAAATCTATATTTTCTTTTTCAACTAGTAAATTAGATGCTATAGCTGAATTGCTGAATAAAAATTTATTATTTGTTAAATTCTTTGCACTTCTATAAGACCTATAAATATCTTCGATATCATTTACATCTTCACCTAATGCGATGAAATTATTTCCGCCTAAATTTTTATCTAAACTCAACTTTACATTTGTTAATAATTTATGAGTATAATTTACATTTATATTTCTTATTACTAAAGCAAGTCTATCACCTAATTTAATAATATCTATATTTTCTTTTTCATTTATACTATTTAAAATTATTTCCTCAATCTTAACTATATTATCAAAATTATTCTGATTTGAAGAATTACTTATAAGTGCAACTTGGAAGCTTGAAGTATTTAAACTATTTTTTATATCCTCATATTCATTTACATCTTTTCTTAAAATTAATTGTGTTAGTACATATTGTCTTAAGGCTATTTTATTTTTTTCTCCTCTTGCTTCATTTTTTTTCTCTTCTTCTATTTCTTTTTTTAACTTTAATGCTATTTCTAAAAGTTCATCTTCATCTATAGGTTTTAATAAATACTCTTTAACTCCATATTTAATTGCTTTTTGAGCATATTCAAAGTTTGAATACCCACTAATAACTATAAATTTACCTTTAATACCACTTTCCTTAAAGTCTTTTATTATATCTAGTCCAAGTTTCCCTGGCATTTGTATATCAATTAAGATTATATCTGGTTTTAAACCTAAAATCTTGGAATACCCTTCATCTCCATCTGCTGCTTCACCACATATTTCAAAACCATTTTCTCTCCAATTTATAACATGCTTTAATCCTTCTCTTACATAAGGCTCATCATCAATTATTAAAACTTTCAACATTGAAATTCTCCCCCTTTTCTAGTAAAAATTTAAGTCGTAAAATGTATATTATTTCTGTCATCTCAAAGCTAAAATATCTATTTTATTTAGATGAATTTTTATATAAACTCAAATTGCTTTTTACTTGGCAATAATATTATTACTTTAGTTCCAGTATCTACAGTACTTAAAATATATAATCCATACTCTTCCCCATAAAACATCTTTATTCTTTCATTAACATTACTTATGCCTATGCTCTTTTTATTTTCATTATTATAGTTTCTTAATTTTCCATTTATATAGTCTAATTTTTCATTAGTTATTCCAACTCCATTATCTGAAACTTCTACTATTAAATATCCTACTTCATCATATATAGAAATCTCTATTTTCCCAATTTTTGTACTACTTTCTAAACCGTGAACAAAAGCATTTTCTACTATTGGTTGTAATAATAAAGGTAAAATCTCATATTCACTTGTATCTACTTCAATCTTAAATTCATATTCGACTTTTCCCTTAAATCTTAACCCCTGTATCTCTAAGTAGCTTCCTATAATATCAAGTTCTGATTCTAAAGTAACAACTTCATTGGTAACTTCTAAATTTCTTCTCATGATTTTCCCCAGCTTTTTAACTATATTAGCAAGCTCTCTGTCTCCATTACAAAATGCCCTCATCCTTATAGTTTCTAAAGTATTATATAGAAAATGCGGATTTATTTGGCTGGCAAGCATCTTAAATTCTGCATCCTTTTGTTTTACAATTAGGCTTTTTTGCTCAATTTCTTTAACATATACTTCATCTATGAGATTTTTAATACTCTCAACCATAGTATAAAAATGTTGATAAATATAACCTATTTCATCCTTACCTTCAATTTTTTCTTTTATCTCAAAGTTTCCTTCAACCACCTTAGATATTTCTGCACTTAAAAGACCTACTCTATCCGAAAATAACTTTGAAAAATATAATATAATAATTAATGATATTGTTACTGCTATACTTATTATAGCTATACTCTTATCAATTGCATCTCTTGATTGTTCCATTATTTTATAAACTGGAACACTAACTGCTATTTCAAATATGTTATTAAAAGATTTATCTATCTTGTATTTTTCTGAAATAACATAATTTTGACCTAAATTGACTTCTTCTTTAACATCATTATAATAATCTACTTCATCCTTATTATGAATTAAAACTAATTCACTACCTTCCTCATATTCATCTGAAGCTACCACTGTTCCATCTATCAAAATACTTGTTGGAAATGGTTGCTGAGAAATTATTGTCCTTAGCTTTGAAGTTTGGAGGCTTATTACTAACACTCCAATATGCCCATGTATATCACAATATATATCTCTAATTAATGATAAACTATACTTCTTGGTTATATTATCAAAATTATACTGCCATGTTATTCCCCCTTTATCTTCCCTTGCATTATTATACCAATCACTATTTTTAACTGTATCATCTACTTTAACTATAACTGAGTTATCTAATATTGATTGATTTTCTACATATAATCTTATTGTAGATAGGTCATTATAGTATCTTAAATAATTACTTAAAATCGGATACTCATTATAAGCCTTTACATTGCTCCCATAATCCTGGTATTCAGTTTTAACTATATCATGAAGATTCTCATCTTGATAAATCATATCAGATGTTGATGTTGCAAACCTTAAAGTTTCATTTAATCGTTGTTTAATTTGTTTTGATGTATATCTTGCATCCTTTTGTGAATTTTCAACTACCACCTTACTCATTTTTGTAGTAAAATAAACCCCAACAGTTAAAACGGTAACTACAACGATAATAAAATATACAATTAAAAGCTTAGTCCTAATTTTCATATTATTCAAAATATTTCTCAGAATATTTAAGCTACCTTTTAAAAAATTCAAACTACTTTTTAGCTTGTTCATAACTGCTCCTTAATTGTTATAAATTGAGAATATAAAGGCTACGATAATTAGATATATTCTACAAGCTAGATACCTGTGCAGGCATTGAATACTTAGTGAAGTTAAACGCAGTTACACCTGAGCTTAGTATGAAAGTCCATCTACTGAAGCTTGTCTTAAGTAGATTTTCCTATTAAAAATCAGAAAACTACTATTCCAAGAGTTTTGCTTAACTCGCTACGCTCAGACAATTAAGCAACACTAATGCCTAGTATCTTTTTCCACGTCAAGTGCTTCTAATTTCTCGCTATATGCTTATTCCACAGTCAATTTATCTTCGCAGATTTATATTCTGCCACTTTACACAGTTAAATTAAGAATTAGCCTCATTAATTATATGTATTAAATTAGAAATTTTTTTATAATGAGACACTACAATTCTTATTTAAGATATCTAATATGGCGTTAAAAATTTTTATTGTTTGAGCGCAGAGAATTATAAAAATTTAGTCATCTTTGATATCTTAAATTTAGAATTGTCTTCGAAATTATATAAAAATCGGAAAGTTAATACATATCACTATATTTAATTCGTAATTTATAACGAGTTTTCTTTATGTAAACATTTATATTATAAATACTATTTTAATGTATCTTTTTATTTATGTAAACATACACACTTTACGATATCCCAATAAAACCACTAATTTTTTTAGTAATTTTAATATAATTCATAACGTATTAATAATTTTTTTTCTATTATAAACTTTAGTTAATTATATATAAATAAGTTACAGTACTAGTCTAATAAGTATTTAAAAAATATATAGGAGGGAATGAAATGATTAGTTCAAAAACACCTTTCATACTTTATGGTGGGGATTATAATCCTGATCAATGGCCAAAAGAAATAATAATTGAAGATATGAAGTTTTTTAAAGATGCTAATATAAACGTTGTAACTTTACCTGTATTTAGCTGGGCATTATTACAACCTGATGAAGATACTTATAATTTTGAGTGGTTAGATGAAATATTAGATCTACTTAAGGAAAACGATATCTTTGTTTGTATGGCTACTTCTACTGCTGTTCAACCTAATTGGATGTCAAAAAAGTATCCTGAAATTTTACCTACTGACTTTAATGGCATGAAAAGAAAGTTTGGAGGAAGAGTTAACTTTTGCCCAAATAGTGAAAAATATCGTGAGTTCTCTGTAAAGCTTGCTACAAAACTCGCTGAAAGATATAAGGATTATTCAAACATAATAGCTTGGCATATAGGAAATGAATATGATAACTATTGCTATTGTGAGCATTGTGAAAATAAATTTAAGGAATGGGTTAAAAATAAATACAAAACTATTGAAAATGTTAATAAAGCTTGGAATATGAATTTCTGGGGCCACACCCTTTATAGCTTTGATGAAATAGTTGCACCTTCTGGCTTAAGTGAAGTTTGGTATGGCTATGATAAGCAATGCACTAACTTTCAAGGAATTGCTTTAGATTATAATAGATTTATGTCTGACTCTATCCTTGAATGTTACTTAGGTGAATATAATGTTTTAAAAACTATAACTCCTGATATAAAAATTACAACTAATTTTATGGGTACATTTAAGCCTTTGGATTACTTTAAATGGGCTAAGCATATGGATATAGTTTCTTGGGACAACTATCCTGGTTTAAATGCTCACCCAAGTGATACTTCAATGCGTCATGATTTAATGAGAGGCTTAAAAAACGGGGAGCCCTTTATGCTAATGGAACAAACTCCAAATCAACAAAACTGGCAACCTTATAATAGTGTAAAAAGACCTGGGGTTATGAGGCTATTAAGTTATCAAGCAGTTGCTCATGGAGCTGATACAGTTATGTTCTTCCAGATGAGACAATCCATTGGAGCTTGTGAAAAATATCATGCTGCAGTTATTCCACATGCTGGACATGAAAACACTAGAACATTTAAAGAATGTGCAAAGCTTGGTGAAGAACTTAAATCATTAGGAGATACAATAATCGATTCAAAATATGATGCAAAAGTTGCTATTATATTTAATTGGGACAACTGGTGGGCAGTAGAATTTTCAAGTGGTCCATCTATTCAACTTAGATATGTTGAGCAAATTGAAAAATATTATAAAGCTTTCCATAACCTTAATGTAGCTGTAGATTTTGTTGAACCAAATGGAGATTTCACTAAATACTCAGTAGTATTAGGACCAGTACTTTATATGCTTCATGATGGAGTTGCTAACAATATTAAAAACTATGTTTCAAATGGAGGAACTTTCATAACTACTTACTTTAGTGGATATGTAAATGAAAATGATCTAGTTCAACTTGGAGGTTATCCATCAGAGCTTAGAGACATGCTAGGACTTTGGGTTGAAGAAATAGATGCCCTTCCACCAGATATGAACAATTCTATTAACTTTAGAAATAATTTAAGCAATGCAACAAATACTGAAAAAATAGAAAATGTGGTTACTGAATTTAATAACGTAGTAACTACAGAAAATATAATAAATAATGATTCTAATAATGTAGGTACTGCATCTAATGCTTCAGTAACTACATCAAATAAAATAGATAATAAATCCAACAATGTAGGTACTGAGTTTAATGACATAGTAACTACATCAAATACTGTAGTTACTAAATTTAATAACACAGTAACTACAACTAGTAATATAAACTCTATTTCTAATGAAGGAACAAAAGTAAATCCTGTAGAAAATTATGCTATGAAAGATAGCTATACATGCGATATGGTTTGCGATATCATCAATTTAGAAGGGGCTACTCCACTTGCTGTTTATGGATCAGACTTCTATAAAGATTCTCCTGTGTTTACAGTAAACACTTATGGCAACGGTAAGGCTTATTATATAGGAGCAAATCCTGAACAAAACTTCTTAAATGACTTTGCAAATTCTCTTTCTAAGGAAAATAATTTATTAATAGATATTCCAAATGTTGATGGAGTTGAAATTACTAGAAGATTCAAAGATGATTATAGCTTAACATTTATTTTAAATCATAATAATGATGAAGTTAATATAACTTTAGATGATAAGGAATATATAAATCTATTAAATAATACATCTGTAAAAGGTAATATAATATTAAAAGCTAAAGATGTGGCTATATTAAAAACTATATAAATTAAAGAATTTAATTATCAACTATTAAACAGAGTTTCTACAATGACCTTTTTCATATAAATTCCTTAATATAAAAGAAGGAGCATTTAATAAATGATTTTTAAATTATTTATTAAATGTTCCTTTTATAGTTTATCTCAAAATATAATCTACCTTATAAAATTTATTTAAAATATCTTTAATTAATATCAAGAATAACTTATAATTCATCAATAGCTTTAAACTACTAAATCATATTATAAGTTATCAGATGGCATTACAAATATTAATGCTATATATACCCAAAACATAGCTGTAAAAAAAATAAAAAAGAATATTCTTACTATAGTTGAATTAAAGCCAAAATAATCTGAAATTCCTCCACATACTCCTGATATAATTCTATCTGTATTTGATTTGTATAAAGGTCTATTCATATAACTCCCTCCTATAATTCTCTTCCAAAAATAAAAAGTTAAGACTTTAAAGTGTTTTATTAAATTAAAATTAAAACATATATCTCCGTATATTTTATATATTACAAATATACTTTACCCACTTATTTCCTGTATAATTATGTTAAGAACCTTAAATCCAAAATAACTTATGATATTTCTAATATCATTATATCTTATTACGTTATCAAATTATATCTATTTCATATCAAATTTATATTAAGGGGATGTTTTTATGAGATCTTTTAAATCAACTCTATCACTTGCCTTACTATCATGCTCTACACTATTTCTATTTGGATGTTCTGAACATGGCGCTGATGGTAAACCTGTAATTTACTTATATCCAACTGAAGAAAAAACTATTAATGTTAAATTGGACTATGATGGTGAACTTACTTCTACTTATCCTACATACAATGATGGATGGACTGTTAATGCTAAACCAGACGGTACATTAACTAACTTAGAAGATAATAAGGAGTATTCTTATTTATTTTGGGAAGGAAATCCCAATGTAGACTTAAATATTTCTGAAGGATTTGTTGTAAAAGCTGAAGATACAAAAGACTTTTTACAAGAAAAGTTAGAGTATCTAGGTTTAACACCAAAAGAATACAATGAATTTATAGTTTATTGGCTTCCTATTCTTCAAGAAAATAAATATAATCTTATATCCTTTGCAGGAAAAGAATATAATAATTATGCCAAACTAGAAATAACTCCAAAACCAGATTCAATTTTAAGAGTTATGATGATTTATAAACCATTGAAAAAGCCTATAGAAATTAAAGAACAAGAATTAAAACAATTTGAAAGAACAGGCTTTACAGTTATAGAATGGGGTGGAAGACAGGTAGATTAATTTTTATTTAATTAGAAATTTTATAAACCCCAGGGGCAATGTCTCTGGGGTTTAATATAATGTACTTCCACTCACTATGCTATTTAAATCAATTTAATTTTTATATAGTCTTCTTCTAAAAATTCATTTAAATTTTCTCTATTATCTCTTATTATCCATCTTTTAAATGCTGCGAAAGGTGATGAAGGTTTTAATTCTCTTATTACTAAATATTTTGCATCTTCCTTATCTTCTCCTTCAGCATCCCAATATTCATTTATTATATTCATAAATTTTATTATTTCATTTCTGAGTTCTTTTCTTATATTTACAGCTTCCATCTTCTTCATTACTGTTGTTCCATTATAAACCTTTTTTAGTAAGTCAACTGTTTCTTCGACTTCTTCAGAATTTACTATTGGTTTTATTTCTATATATTCATCCCATGCAAAATTACCTTCTTTTCTAAAGGAAATAAGTTCATCAACATCAATTTCTGTACAATCCAATACATTTTCATACCTAGAAGATTTTATATTATTGCAATGTCCGCATACTAAAAATAAGTTATCCCAATTAAACTTCAAGTCTATATTACTATCTTTATGTGGCCTTAAATGCTCTATATTGTAAGATGTAACTTTTTTATTTTCACAAATATAACATTTGTTATTAAAAATTAATTTCAATGCCTCTAAAACTTCTGGTTTATTATAACTTCCGCTTATTTTTTCTTTTTCTCTTTTTAAAATATCCTTTGCAGTAATTACTCGCTCAAATTCCTTATTTCTATCTACTTTAATCACTTGTATTTTCTCCTAAAGTTCTCAATTTCATTAAATTCCGCTTTTAATTCCATTGCTAAATCATTAGATGAATTTTTAATTTCCATTCTCAATTCTGCTCTTCTTGCTCTTTCATCTTCATTTAATGAATCTTTTAATACTAACTCTCTGTATTTAGATATTTTTTCTTTTAATTCTTTAGAATAATTATCAACATCAAAATATCCTTCTACTATTCCCTCATAAGAAAAATTTGATAAGTTTTCTAATCTAATATTCTTTTCTAAATCATATACTACAGCATCTTCTATTGAATTTAATACGAAAGGTGAATGAGTAGTTACTATAAATTGTATATTGGGGAAAAACTCAATTAAAAATGGTAATATCTTTTTTTGTAGCTCAATATGAAGATGAGTTTCTAATTCATCAATTAACACTATTCCTTCTATATCAAAAGAGTAATTTTTTTCTTCACTAGCTCTATTTTTATCCATCCTTAATATTAAATCAGATATTATATTAATTATAGATGAATATCCATCTGATAATTCATTCAAGCTATATGGTTCTCTTCCCTCTTGTATAATACTAAAATTATAGTTTCTATAATTAAATTTCAATTTTATGCTTTCATCATCTAATATAGTTCTAAATGCATTTTCTAATCTATTAAACCAAGAATCTATATTTTCAACAACATTCATATCATTTTCATTTCTTGCAAATGACTGTTGAGTTTTTAAATCAACAAGGTATTTTATAAAAATATTACTTGGAGATTCTTCTAAGGAATAGACATCTTGTAATACTACTTTTTCTACTCCTACTGGTACTTGAACTTCTGTTTTTCTATTTGCTCCATAATAAGCTAAAATGAATTTACCATTTTTATATAAGTTTGCTAGACTACTTTCATCTCCTGAAAACTTTAAATTTAAATTCGAATTTGCATGATTATCAAGATATGAATAATTCCTATCTATTTCCTGTTTTAGATTAAGTCTTTTTTCTTCATCAACTTCATTATCTAATTGATTTGAAAATCTATCTATCTCTTGCTTCCAAAACCTAATAGATCTAATAGAATCATTCTGAATACATCTGAGCCAATCCTTAATAGCATTTAAAGTTGTTGTCTTGCCCGATCCATTTTTACCTGTTAACAATAAATGCTTTGGCTCACTATCTGATAACTTTATATCTATATTCTCTAAGTGTCGTAACTTATTTATATTTATTTCCGTTATATAATGCTTATTCAAAAAAAGACTCCTTTCCAAATTAAAATTATCACCATTATTTTATATTATATATTAAAAAACTTATATTTTTTTATTCTACATATAAATATTTTATCATATATAAATATTTACTTAAACAAAAATAGGCCGTTGCAAAACAGCCCATTTTAGTAAAATATAAATAATTAAATTTTTAGTAAGTATGCTAGTCTTCTTTATTAATATTGCTTATATTATTCTTTTTTCTTCTCCTGCTACTAGTGAATAACTTAATTCCTCTACTTCACTATAATTTTCTAGGTCACCTCTATATTTAATATTGCAAGTTCCATCAACTATAGCTTTTACTTTTAGTAATATAAGTTTATTATCTTTCCAGCTTATATCAACAGTATACCCACCTCTTGCTCTCAATCCCTTCACTTCGCCACTTTTCCATGACTTAGGTATAGCTGGAAGTATTTCTATATATCCTTGGTGGCTTTGAATAAGCATTTCTGCTATTCCTGCTGTTCCGCCAAAATTTCCATCTATTTGAAATGGTGGATGTACACAAAATAAATTTGAGTATGTTAGTTTGCTTAATAGTATATTTAAATATTTATTTGCTAGTTCTGGTTCTTTTAGCCTTGCATAAAAATTAATTATCCAAGCACAGCTCCAACCTGTATGTCCACCACCTTGTGATAATCTTCTTGATAGAGTATTTTTGCATGCTTCAATTAAATCTTTATTTTTATACTCTGTAATTTCTTTACCCGGATATAGTCCGAACAAGTGTGAAATATGCCTATGACCCGGTTCTTTTTCGTCAAAATCCTTAAACCATTCTTGGATACCACCAAATTTATTTATTTTATATTTAGGCAATTTATCTAAAGCCTTTTGGATTTTCTCTCTAAAGTCTAAATCAATATCTAGCTCATTGCTTGCTCTTATTACATTATTAAATAAATCTCTAGTTATAGATATATCCATAGTTGATGATTTACTTAAACAACAAGCTCTGCCTTCATTATCTAAAAAGTTATTCTCAGGAGATGTTGATGGACATGTGTTTAAAACTCCTTTACTATCTTCTCTTAGCCAACTTAATAAAAAGCTAGCTGAACCTTTTAAAATAGGATAATATTCTTTTAAAAATTCCTTATCTCTAGTAAAGTCATAATGTTCAAAAATATGCTGACAAATCCATGGACCTCCCATTGGCCAATATCCCCATTCACAGCTTCCTAAAACAGTATTGGAATATCTCCAAATATCAACGTTATGATTTGCTGTCCACCCTTCACAATTAAATTCCTCTCTTGCAGTTTTTTCTCCTGATATACTAAGATCTTTAATCATATTTAATAATGGTTCATGGCACTCTGAAAGATTACAAACTTCTGCTGGCCAATAATTCATTTCTGTATTTATATTTATAGTATAATTACTACTCCATGGTGGTCTTACTTCGTCATTCCATATTCCTTGAAGATTTGCTGGCTCACTGCCACTTCTTGATGAACTAATTAAAAGATATCTTCCATAATGAAAATAAAGAGTTATTAACCCTAAGTCCTCTTCTCCATTTTTGAATCTTTCAAGTCTTTCATCAGTTGGAATATCATCATTGTCCTCATCACCTAAGGTAAACTCTACTCTTGAAAATAAACTTTTATATTCATCTAAGTGTCTTTTATATAGTTCTTCATAGGATAGCTTGTTTGCACTTTCAACATTCAAAGTACAAGAATTTAATTTTGAATTTATATATACTCTTGAATTTACATCTGTTTCTTGGTTTGACTTAGTTTCTTCTAATATATGTGAATTTAAAACTTTATTATCCGATTCTCCTGGAAACTTATCAAATCCTTCAAAATTTGTACTTGCTGCTAGTATTAATATTACTTCAGTAGCATTCTTTATTTCTATAAACTCTTCATTTATAACTATGCTTCCATCTACTATTTTCGCTTTTACGCTAACTTTAAACTTTGTACCTAACTTTTCTTCTTCATCATAAATTATGCTATCATCTGAAACATAGCTTGGTAACATTTCTATTGGAGTAATTCCAGTTAAGCTTATACTGCTTTCATCTTCTTTAAATGCTTTACTTTTTAAAAGACTAGTTAAACTTGCCTTTAAATTTATATTTTCTTTTTTATCAGAAGTTATTTTCATAACCATAACATTATCTGGCTTTGAAATAAACACTTCTCTCTTAAAGGTTGTATCCTTTATTTTATAAGAAACTCTTACTGTTGCATCATCTAAGTCAAGTTCTCTAATATAGTTATTATACAACTTGTCCTTATTACCCTTTTCACTATTTTCTATGGCATTATTAAAACTATCATTGCTTGTACACCCATCTATGTTTAATAATTCTTCGATATTAGTACAATCTTCATCACTATTAAACTCATCAATTATCTCATCTATATCATCATTAAAATTATCGTTACTTGTCCACCCAACTACTTCTTCAGTATTATCTAGCAACTCATTATAAATAAACTCTAAATATAAATCTCCAAGTGGTGCATAAGATTCTGTATATCCAGAAAGCATTTTTTCATTCATTAGCTTTTGTGCTTCAAAATATTCTTCTTTATCAATTAATTCTCTTGCTTTATCAAGATATTTTTTTGCTTCATAATTTGTTTTATCTTTTGGAATACCAGTCCATAAAGTATCTTCATTTAAGGCTATTCTCTCTTTAAATACATCACCTAAAACCATTGCTCCTAATGATCCATTTCCAAGAGGAAGGGCTTCTACCCATTCCTCTGCTTTTTCTTTGTACCATAATATCTTACTCATAAGTCACCAACTAAAATTTATATTGATTTTTTATATTTATAGTTTCCTTTAATCTTAAATCAGCTGAAGATGAACCAAGAATTATGTTAAAATATCCTTCTTCTACTATCCATGAATTTATATCTTCCTTATAAAATGCAAAAGCATTTTTATCTAAAATTATAGTGACTTCTTTTGTTTCTTTTGGCTCTATATATACCTTTTCAAAGCCTTTTAATTCAATATCAGGTCTCTTTTCTGTAGCTTCAACATCATTTATATATAATTGAACAATCTCTGCTCCTGCCACATCTCCTATATTTGTTATATCTAAAGTAACCATTACTTTCAAACCATCTTCTAGTGCTTTTTCTAGATTCTCTTCTAATTCTTTTTCTAAATCATTTTCTAATTCTTCTTTTAAACTCTTTTCTAATGATTTCTCTAAATTACCTTCTACCTCTTCTATATTATCTGCCATTTCATTTACTGAAACTCTTAAATTATCATAAGCAAAGCTTGTATATGATAGACCATGTCCAAATGCAAATAATGGTTCTACATCATAACTTGAGAAATATCTATATCCAACAAATATACCTTCATCATATCTAACCTTATCAGAACCTGGGAATTCTCCAATGCAGTGTGCTGGTGAATCTTCTAATTTTTTTGGAATAGTAACTGCAAGCTTTCCTGATGGATTAACATCTCCAAATAGAACCTCTGCTAAAGCTACTCCACCTTCCATTCCATTGTATGAAGTATGAATTATTGCTTTTGCTTTATCCTTAAAACTTGACATATCTACTGGTGAACCTGCTGTTATTACAACTACTGTATCTTTATTTACCTTTAATAATTCTTCTATTACTTCATATTGATTATATGGAAGTAACATATTTGTCTTATCATTGCCTTCACTATCTATATTTACTACATCTTCTTCTTTATTTGAATGTAAGGCATTTTGATATAATTCAAAGTTTTCCTTAGTATGTTTTAATCCACCTACAAATATTACTGCATCAGAATTTTTAGCAAGTTCAATAGCTTCATTTAATAAATTTTCTCTTTCATCTTCTTTAAAAGTGTATCCCTTAGCATATTTTACTTCTGTATTTCCACCAAGCTTCATTTTTAAACCAAGAAGTGGAGTTACTTCATATAAAGCTTTAATTTCTGCTGATCCGCCACCTAATGAATGTCTTATATCAGCATTTTCACCTATAACAGCAACAGTCTTTATTTCTTTTTCATTTAATGGAAGTACATTTTCTTCATTTTTTAAAAGGACTATTGATTCTCTTGCTATTTCCAAAGTTTTTTCTCTATTTTCATAACTATTGTATGTTCCTTTTTTTCTATCATCAGAAAACATGTTTAATTTATACATTAACTTTAAGATGTTTCTTATCTTATCATCTATAACTTCTTCTTTAATTAAGCCTTCTTTCACAGCCTTTATCATTGGGTTTGCAAAGAAGTATTCATCAAAGTTATAAGTTACAGACATTTCTATATCCATACCTGCTTCTGCTGCTTCTTTAGTATCATGAATTCCAGACCAATCTGATACTAATACTCCATCAAAGCCCCATTCATCCATTAAAATCTCTTGAAGTAACTTTGGATTATGAGCACAGTAATGACCCCATATTTTATTGTAAGCAGACATCATTGAATAGGCATTTCCTTCTTTTACTGCTGCTTCAAATGCTGGAAAATAAATTTCTCTTAAAGCTCTATCACTAACTACAACATCTACATTTAATCTTTCTGTTTCTTGATTGTTTACTGCAAAATGCTTAACACAAGCTGCAACATCATTATCTTGAACACCTTTAATATAAGGTACAGCCATTTCCTTTGTTAAGTATGGATCTTCTGACATATATTCAAAATTTCTTCCACATAGTGGACTTCTAATAATATTTATTCCTGGAGCTAATATTATATCCTTACCTCTTCCCCTTGCTTCATTTCCTAATACATAACCTTCTTTATAAGCAAGTTCTCTATTCCAAGTTGATGCTAATGCTGTATTAGATGGAAGATATGAAACATAATCATCGCTATAACCATATGGAACCCAACTATTATCAGGAAACTCATTTCTCACTCCCATTGGACCATCTGCCATTTTTAAAGGTTTAATTCCAAGCCTTTCTACTCCTTCTGTTCTAAAAAGCCCAGCTCCATGTATCATTCCAACCTTTTCTTCTAAAGTAAGCTTACTTAATATTTCTTCTATATTATTTTCATTAACTTTCATAACTAACCCTCCACTTTATTAATTTAAAATTGTCAACTGTCAATTCTCAATTCTAATCTAGCCTCAGCAAAAGTTGTTAGCTTATACTGAGGCTATATTTATTAATATAAACTTATTTTAAGGTGCATATTATTTTTGAGTTTTTATTAGATGGTGTTAATCTAACACCTCTCTTTTCGATTGTAACATCTGCTCCCTCGATCTTTTCAACATGGAAAATACCATTTAATAAGATGCTGTAATTATTGTTTGCTTCTATATCAAAAGTAACTACTTTATTATTTCTTAATGCTTTAGCTTTTAATACCACTTCTGCATTTTGATTTAATACTTCTGTATAGGCTTCCTTATTATCTACTAAATCAAATACTTCTAAAGTAACATCCTTGCCATAATCATAGTTAGGAATATTATTGTTTGCTCCTACTGTAACTATACTGTTTTCTTTAACCATCATTGGAATGCTTAAGTAGTCATGTTTTTCTCTTATCCATCTTCCACCTTCATAAGCTTTTCCTGTTATAAAGTTAGTCCATTTTCCTTCTGGTAAATAGTATTCTGCTATTCCTTCTTCATTAAATATTGGAGCTACTAAAATATTATCTCCAAGCATATATTGTCTATCTAAGTATCTGCAAGCTGGATCATCTTGATTTTCTAATATCATTGATCTCATTACAGGGATACCTTTAATTGATGTATCGTATGATGTCTTAAATAAATATGGCATTATACTACATTTTAATTTTGTAAAGAATCTAACTACATCACATGATTCTTCATCATAAAGCCATGGTACTCTATAAGATGTACTTCCATGTAATCTGCTGTGAGATGATAAAAGCCCAAATGCTGCCCATCTCTTATATACATCTGGTGTTGAAGTACTTTCAAATCCTCCAATATCATGGCTCCAGAATCCAAAGCCTGACATGCATAGTGATAATCCACCTCTTAAGCTTTCTGCCATTGATTCATAATCTGAAGTACAGTCTCCCCCCCAATGTACTGGGAATTGTTGTCCACCTGCAGTTGCTGATCTTGCAAATAATACTGCTTCATTTTCACCTTTAACTTCTTTTATGACATCAAAAACTACCTTGTTGTATATTTGTGTATAGTAGTTGTGCATCTTTTCTGGATCTGAACCATCAAAGTATGTGCAGTTTGTTGGGATTCTTTCGCCAAAGTCAGTCTTGAAGCAATCAACTCCCATATCCATTAATGCTTTTAATTTATCTCCATACCATTTGCAAGCTTCTGGATTTGTGAAATCTACTATTGCCATTGCAGGTTGCCACATATCCCATTGCCATACATCACCATTTTTCTTTTTAATAAAGTATCCTTTTTCTTTTCCTTCTTCAAATAATGAAGATTCTTGAGCTATATATGGGTTGATCCATACACAAATCTTTAAGCCTTTTTCTTTTAATCTCTTTATCATTCCTTCTGGATCTGGGAAAACCCTATTATCCCATTCAAAATTACACCAATTAAAGTCCTTCATCCAGAAACAATCAAAATGGAATACATGAAGTGGAATATCTCTACTTGCCATTCCATCAACAAATTCATTAACTGTTTTTTCATCATAATTAGTAGTAAAAGATGTTGTTAACCATAATCCAAATGACCAAGCTGGAGGTAAAGCAGGTTTACCAGTTAAGCTTGTATAATTTTCTAAAACTTCCTTCATATCATTTCCTGTAATTATATAGTAATCTAAACATTCTCCAGGAACACTAAATTGAACTTTTGTAACTTGTTCTGATCCAACTTCAAATGATACTCTTTCTGGATGATTTACAAATACTCCATACCCTTTATTTGTTATATAAAAAGGTATATTCTTATAACTTTGCTCTGTACTTGTACCACCATCTTCATTCCATATATCTATAGATTGTCCATTTTTAACGAATGGAGTGAATCTTTCTCCGAGTCCATATACTGCTTCTCCAACTGATAAGCTTAATTGATCTCTCATGTATGTTTCAATATTGTCTTCATCTAAGAATTTTGTATTTGTTTCTCTAAAATATGCTGCACTTCTATTTGCACTCTTTGTTAAGTACTTGTCTCCATTATAGAATTCCATTGAGAAATTATTTTTATCTATTTGTACCTTCAAATCTCCAGATTGTACTGTTATAAATTCTTCATTTTCTTCTGTAAATATATTCTTATTATCTTCCTTCACTTCAAAATGTGGTCCCACATCTTGTGCTCCCATATAATGATATGATCTTATTCTAAGAACATTTTCTAATGGTGAAGAAATTTTATAGGTAATAACTGGACCCCCTAGTGTATCACCTCTATGATTTATTCTATTACATGGTGTATGCATAGTTAAAACCTTTTCATTTTTGGCAGAACTATATACTTCTTGTGGACTAAATCTAGTTATTCCATCTTTATTTAACCAACAACCATTACTAAACTTCATCATTAATCACATCCTTACTCTTATTTTTCACCTTTTATTTGGTGTTAATATTAAGCTTATTTTAGTTTTATCTTACTTTTGCTTTATATTTTTCACAATTTTTCTTGCAAACTTTATGCTTATTTATCTTATTTATCTTTTGCAAATTTCTTTTTATACTTTTTGAAATTTATCTTAAGTTTTTGAGAATCTCATATGCCTTTAAGAATATTGTTATTTACCTCTTACAACATTTCTCTTACAACATTTACATCATCATTATAGCTTATGATTTAGCTTGCATATACCTAGTAAATTCTATATGTTTTATTGTAATAATTAGTGTTTAGTAAAAGGTAGACAAAAAAATATAATGAAGACACTTGATTTTTACTCAAATGTCTTCATTATACCTATCCTAATATTAGTATTCTAATTTTCAAAATTTATAAGTTGCTTATCTCTATATTCAAATATCTTTATTTCTGTAGCATCTAAATTTTCTTTATTCATATCAATTGCATTTATTGTACTATTGTTATAAGTATTGTAATAGTAGATTCCTTTTTCTTGAATCATACAAGAAGTATATTGTGTTATATCATTAAGATTTTGTGGAGTAACAACTGCTCCTTTTACCATTGCCACTGAGTTTAATATATGAAAAAACTCAGATATTGCTGATATATAATCATCTCCAACTACTGCATTACTTCTTAAAAAAGTAGCTTTTACAAATCTTGATGGTGATGAAAAATCTCCTGGAATTCCCCTTCCTCCTGCACCTTGACCCAAAGCTTTTAATTCTACATCTCCCCATTTTATTTCAGATGGCTGATGAGAAGATACTCCAATATATTGAGTTAAGTTAGTCATATGCCAATCAAGGGTTGGAGCATTAGTTAAAATTCCTATCTTATTCTCAAATATATTAAGCCCACTCTTTGTATTTTCTACAACTATACATTTACCTTTTGAATCATATATAATCCAATGAAGTGTTGGCAAAGGTACATTTTCATTTACAGGCCTTGCTACTAAATTTAACCTCTCTAAATGACCCCTTAAATCTTCAATATATTCAAAATTTCCTAAAGCCCATAGTATTAAATCATATGGAGGAATATTTATCTTTCCATCTACAACATCATCTTCCCAATAAGCATATCCAGGAAAGTTCAATCCAGCACAAGCTAATCCTTTTTCATTCATTGCTTCAGCATAACATGGATGTCCGTCTATTATAGTTCCCATTCCAATCATCGCATATTTAGTATTTACCCTTTCATTTGTAGCTCTATTTTTATAGCTAAAATTTCTAGGAACAAGTGCTACTGATTGTTTAAAAGAAACCTCTATATCCATATTTCTCCCAAATAAATGATATCCTTCTTTTGTTTGTAAAGTTAAAGCTGTACACATATCAATCCTCCTATATACTTCTATTATTTTCTTTTGTCATTTTACTTGTACTATTTTTACTTTTATTACTTTTGCTTTATTTATATTTCCCCAAAATACTTAATTTAATTTATTATTACTTTATTTAATTATTAGGCTCTGTTTTAATTAAGTGTTGATTTATTATACTATTGTGAAGTAATAAAAAAGTATAACATTAATATTTATATTTTTTGTAAATATAACCCATAATTAATGTATAATAAAAATGTACATTAATTAGCAATTGTATTATAAGACGTAGTTGATAAAAGATAGTTAAGAAATAAATAGGAGATTAAAGGGGAGTAATGTAATGAGAATTTGTCCTAATTGTGGAAAAAGGTTTAAATACATGATTATATCAAATATTTTTTGTAGTCCATGGTATAAACTAAGATGTGATAAATGTAATACTAGGATTGAATTGACCAAGGAAACTAATACTATAAATTCAATAATAGTAACTCTTCCTATAATACTTTATGGGATTTTTAGTGACAAAATAATAAATTTTATTACTGACTTTACTAAAAATGAAAGTGTGAGTATATGGGGATTAATTGTAATGTATGTGTTATGGTGTACTATTATTTATAATGGACATTATCCATGGACTAAATATAAAGTATTTGAAGAAAAAAAAGCAGGTTTATTATAACGAATAATTAATTGATTCGTAATATTAAACTATTACGAATAAAAAATAGACAATTAATCGTCCATTTTTTATTGTCCAATATCAACATTAGATTAAACAGTGCTAATTATTAATTTAAAAGGTCGCCCATATGGACAACCTCTATTTTTAATCAATAATTAGCTAATTAAGAATCCTGCACCTCTAAGTCCAGCATCATCAGCAATTTCTGCTACTCTTATATCTACAGCATCTTTATTAATTACCTTTTCTTTAACTTTTTGTATTATTAATTCTAACAATTCCTTATTATATAAGATTACAGAACCTCCAAGAACTATTACTTCTGGATCAACAACTGATATTATGTTTGAAATTCCTTTAGATAAATTTTCACATACTCTATTAATTAAGCTTTTTATTGAATCATCATTATTTTTGTATAACTCAAAAACTTCTGGCGTATCTATGTGTTTTCCTAATAAATCGGATGCTTGTCTAGATATATTAGGTCCACTACATTGTCCTTCAAGTCCACCTTGAACTAACCCTGAATGACTGTATTTATCTTCATTTATTATTAAGTTGCATATTTCTCCTGCAAAACTATTTGCACCATTTATTATTTTATTATCAATTATTAAAGCACCACCAACACCTGTTGAAACTGTAATATAAAAAACACTTTCTGCTCCTTTTGCAGAGCCAATCATTGCTTCAGCAAGCCCTGCAACATTAGCATCATTATTAACCTCTGTTTTCAATGATGTTTTTTCTTCAAAGTATTTTTTTATATTAAAGTTATCCCATCCCTGTAAATTAGGTGCTTTTAAAATAATTCCATTTTTAATATCTAAAGGTCCTGGACTTCCAACTCCAATTCCTTTTATATTTCTATCTTTCCAGTTACTATTGATATGATTTATAATCTTATCCAAATTATATTCTGGGCCTTCTTTTACTTGATTTTCTATTTTTATCTTTTCTATAATATTTCTTTCTTCATCTAATAAAGCTGCTCTAATATTAGTTCCACCAATATCTACTCCTATTATATATTTATCGTTATTTGTAAAACTATTTTCCATTACACTACCTCCCACAAATCAGTAAGTACTCTTTATTATTTATTATCAAATTTTCATCATACTTTATTATCGTTTACACTAAAACTTTAGCTTTATTAGATTTAGTTTAAGATTGTTTCCTTTTTCTTCTGCATTTTGACTTTTAATTATCCAACCTAAACCTGTGAATATTCCTCCTATTAGTAACGTACTTATAATTAAACCCTATATATCTATATTTTTCATATAAACTCCATTTAAATTTATTCCTATAATAAAACAACCTCTCTTATAATAATTATATAATCACAACACATACTTGTCTATATTTTAAATATAATAATATATACTTATCTAATCATTTACTTTCATGCAAGCAAAGTAATAAAATCAAGAATATAAACTAGTTGCAATTTTAAAATCCCCAGAGGCATTGCCTCTGGGGACTAAACAAATTAAAATTTATATATCAAGGTATTGTGATTTATATAAGTTATAATACAATCCCTTTTGCTTTATTAGCGAATCATGAGTTCCCTCTTCTAGAATTTGCTTATCACCTATATACATTATTTTATCTGAATTAACTATTGTTGATAATCTATGAGCTATAACAAAGGATGTTCTTCCTTTAAGAAGTTCTTCTATTCCTTCTTGTAATAATGCTTCAGTTTCTGTATCTATGCTTGATGTTGCTTCATCCAAAATTAGTATTTTAGGATCAGATAATAAAACCCTTGCAAAAGATATAAGTTGCTTTTGTCCAACTGAAAGTCCATTTCCTTGCTCATTTAAATATGTGTTATATCCATCTTTAAAATCTTTTATAAAGTCATCAGCTCTAACTATCTTAGAAGCCTCTATTACTTCTTCATCTGTAGCATCTAATCTTCCATATCTTATGTTTTCCATTATTGTTCCTGAAAAGACAAATGGATCTTGAAGCATAACACCTATTTCTTTTCTTAAAGATTTTAAGGTTACATCATTTATATTTATTCCATCAACTAGTATTTCTCCAGACTTTATTCTATAAAATCTTGAAAGTAAATTAACTATTGTAGTTTTTCCTGCCCCTGTAGGTCCAACTAAGGCTATTTTTTCACCAGCTTTAATCCTCATATTTACATTTTCTAAAATAGTAGTGTCTTTTTCATATTCAAAATGCACATTTTTAAATTCTACATCACCCTTAACATTTTTAAGCTCTATAGCATCCTTTTTATCATACTCTGGTTCTTCATCCATCGCTTCAAATATTCTTTCTAAGTAGGCCATTGCATTAATTAAAGTATTATAAAAGTTTCCTATATTCATTATTGGAGCCCAAAATATCCATACATATGAAATAAATGCTGCTATTAATCCTAATGAGACTGAATCCCTAAATACTAAGATTCCAAAAATATAAATTAGAGATATTGATGTTACTGAAATAATGTCTATACTTGGCCAAATTAGAAAATTAAATCTAACTGCCTTCATCCATGAATCACTATTTTCAAAACAAAGCTCCTTAAAGGTATCCATACTTTCTTTTTTCCTTGAAAAAGATTGTGTTACTCTTACACCATTTATACTTTCATGAATATAAGCATTTAAATTTGATTGCTTAGCACTTAATCTTTGAAATGCCCTTCTTTGTGCATTTTTTATAGACATCATTACTATCATAAGTATGGGAATGCCCATTAAAGTAACTAAGGTTAACTTTATACTTAGAAATGACATAAATATTATTGCCATAACTAAGGTAACCATATCTGCAATTAAATTTACAAAACCATTAGATAAAATATCACTAAGTGAATTAATATAATTAACTACCCTTACTAATATTTTACCATGAGGTCTTGAATCATAATAATTAAAAGGAACAAACTGTAGATTCTTAAATAAATCATATCTCATATCTACTAATATATTTTGTCCGACTTCTCCCATTGTGTACATTCTATGCTTCATGATTATTGCTATAGTTACATATATCATTACATATAAAACTGAAATTAATGCTAAATTTTTAATCTCCTTATTTGGTATAAAGTTATCTAAGGCTGATTTAACTATTACTGGCCCTAATAAGGCAAGTGAACTTGAAATTAGCATTAAAATAACTGAAGTAACTATTTTAGTTTTATAAGGTTTCATATATTTTAATAGTCTTCTTAAATATCCTAAATTAAATCCCGTTTCCAATTCTTCATCTACATCATATTTATTTCTAGCCATACATTATCTTTAGTGAGAGAGTGTTACAAGTACCAAACTCTCACTAAATCCTCCTTTCTTTCTTATTATTCACTTTTTAGTGTCTAATAAGTTATTATTGTAGATTCAAAAAATCTTTCTTGAAATTCTACTAACGCTTTTATTTGCTCTTTATTATATTTATTTAATTCTTTGCAAACTACTAATTTATCCTCAATATCATTTGTCCTTTTTATTATTGCTACAACATATCCTTCATATTTTTCCAAAGGTTCAAATTCTCCAATAATATATACATCAATTTCTTCTCCGTCTCCTGATGTTGTATTAGGAATGAAACCATAATTTAAAGAGTATATAAAGTTATGTTTAGGGTGCTTAGAGCCTAATGGTCTATCCATTTTAACTGTAATAAATTTCCCTAAATAAGATTCCATATAATTTCCTCCTTATTTTATACTTTTTATTTTATCTAAACTTTCTCTTAATCTTTTATTTTCATCTTTAAGTTCTTCCATATCAACTAATTGGATAATTAGTTTCTCTTTATCTTCTTTTAGTTTTTTTATTTCTTCATAGAGTTGCTTTATTTTATCGTCTTTAGCCTTTATCTATATCTAATCTAAGTATGGTACTTACTATTTCTTATACTCTCTCTATCTATACTGTCTTATCCCTCTATATCTCTACTATTATCTATACCTATATTCCTATTTACTATCCATACTATAATCACTAAAGATAACATTTATACCCCTCCAATCCTTATATCTAAATTGCCATATTGAGTATAAAATATATTTGAATAATACCCACCCTTTTGTACTAGCTCCTCATGAGTACCTCTTTCTACTATTTCTCCATTATCTAATACTAAAATTAAGTCAGCTTGCTTCAATGAAGAAATTCTATGTGCAATTATGAATGTAGTTTTCTTTTCCTTCATATTTTTTAACTCATATTGTATTTTCTTTTCTGTTTCCATATCAACAGCAGAAGTTACATCATCTAGTACAAAAATTGAGGCATTTTTCATCATTGCCCTTGCTAGGGATACTCTTTGCTTTTGTCCTCCTGAAAGTCCTACTCCTCTTTCCCCTACTATTGTTTCATAACCTTCATCAAGTCTCTTTATAAAACCATGAGCCTGTGCTTTTTTAGAAACCCTCTTTATTTCAGAAAAACTTGCTTTTGGATTACTAAAAGCAATATTATCTTTAATTGTGTCTGAAAATAAGAATATATCTTGCATAGCTGTTGCAATATTTCCTCTTAAAATATCCAAATCTATATCCTTTATATTAATTCCATCAATATAAATATCACCTTCTGTGGCATCATAAAACCTTGAAAGTAAATTTATTATAAGAGATTTTCCTGATCCTGTATGTCCAACTAAACCAATTGTTTGTCCAGCATCAACCTTAAAGGAAATATTATTTATAACCCTTCTTCCTTCTAATGTTAAACTCACATTTTTAAATTCTATATTACCTTCAAACTTATTAACATTCAAAACATTGTCCTTATTTATTATGCTACTTTCTGTATTTAAAAGATCCATAATTTTAGCAGAAGATGCTATAAATCTTTGAGCATCATTAATTAAATACCCACACATTCTCATTGGGTTATTTAACGCCCATAGTAAACTACTAAAAATAATAAGTTCTCCAAAAGTCATCTTTTCTAATGCAACTAAAATTCCCCCAACTAAAATCATAATTACAGAAAGGCTATTAGATAAAAATTCAAGTTTTGGAATATATTTTTTTGTAACCTTTATAGTATCAAGATTTTTATTTTTATAATTTTCATTTTCAGTAGTAAATTTGTTAATTTCAAAGTCTTCTCTACCAAAGGCTCTTACTACTCTATTACCACTTATATTTTCTTGAACAACTGAATTTAACCTTGAATAAGCTTCTCTTATATTATAAAAGGTTGGTGAAATCTCCTTGCTCATCTTAAAAGTTAAAAATCCAATCATTGGTGCAATTAAAAGCATAAATATAGTTAAAATGTAATTCACATACATCATCGAAATAATAGCAAAACTAAAGGTTGTTATAGCTGATAGAATATTATAAACAACCCAAGCAATAAAGTGTCTTATGGCATCAGTATCTCCTGTCATTCTTGCCATAAGATCCCCAGTTTTTACCCTACTATAGAAATTAACATCTAAATTTAAAAGTTTATCATATAAATCTGTTCTTATTTTAAATAGAACATCTTGTGAAATAATTTCTAAAATCATTTGATAGCTGAAAGTTATAATTCCCTTAACAGCTACAACAGATATCATTATTGAAACAAGAGGAATAAGTAGTGATGTTTCTCCACTTCCAAAAACCCTATCAATAATTTTACCTGTAATAAATGGATTTACCATATTAATTGCCGAAGTAATTAATACTAATAACAATGCAAAGAAATATTTAAACTTGTATTTTTTTAAGTAACTAAATATCCATTTTATGCTATCCATAATCAAGCCTCCCTTATATTGTTTATTTATAAATCATATTTTTAATTATAAAAAATCCACTTAAAATTATTCATAATTAACCTCTCCTTTATACTGCTTATTTTTCATATTATGTCATTTAGCAAATAGAGTTAAATCCATATCTATTAATAATTAAGCTTTTTATATCTTATTTATTTCCTAACTTATAATAAAAAAAATAAAACTCCACTTTAATTTACCCATAATCAACCCCTCCCTAAATTATTTATTTCTAAATAAGATTATATCCAAGTTATTGAAAATAAAAATGTATTATATTAAACTTTAAATGTATATTATTATACTAAATGAAGTAATTATTTTGGGAGATGTTAAAATGAATAAAGTACATGCAAATATAGATTGCTATAATCCTCAAATACTATTTGTAATTGATGGAAGTTGCCTTCCCGAAAATCCAATTCCTGAAACTCAATATCACTGCCATGAAGATTTTGTTGAACTTTCATTCATAACTGCTGGATCTGTAGATTATTTAATAGAAGGTGAAAAATATACCTTGAGAAAAGGTCAAGTACTTATTTCTAATCCTGGAGTTTATCATCAAGAGCTTTTTGAAGAAAATACAAATTGTAGAGAGCTACATATTGGTTTAACTAATTTAAATTTATTTAGTAATATAAAAAAAGACTATATTGATATAGATGATAAAAACGTTCTCACATTTGTTAAATATAAAGATGAAATATTAAAGAGTTGTTTAGAAATTCTTGAAGAACAAAAAAACTATAATCAAACTTCTCCTTTTATGCTTAAATCTCTAGTTATGAAACTACTTGTATTATTATATAGAGAAATAAATGAGGAGGATACTACTCGTGATTCTAAGGAATTTTCATTTAAATCACGTGAAAAGAAAGCCTTAGTTGAAAGTATAACAAAATACTTAACTGAAAATTATACAGAGGACATTTCACTGTATACCTTATCAAAAAATATGTATTTAAGTCCTGTTTATATATCTAAGATTTTTAAGGAGCTTATGGGAGATTCTCCAATAAACTACTTAATACAAATAAGATTAGCTAAAGCAAAAGATTTATTAGAAGACTCAAAGCTTTCAATAAAATCCATTGCTAAAATGGTTGGATATAGTGACCCATATTACTTTAGTAAGCTCTATAAAAAGTATTATGGAGTTTCACCTAATAAGTCAAGAAATATAGGTTAAAACAACTATAAAAAATAGACCTCGGGGCAATGCCCCTAAGGCCCATTTTTTTATAGCTCTTTAATACTATTTAGTCTCTTTCCATTCATCTATTTGTTTTTGCATTTCAGTTATAACCTTATCTATTCCTTGCTCTTTTAATTTAGCATTTAATTTTCCTAGGTATTCATCTACATCTACTGATCCACTAAAAATTGCTGATTTAAATTCTTCTATTACATTATTTATTGCTGCAATTTCATTAGAAACACTTGATGAATCAAATTTAAATCCTAATGCTGGTGATATTTTTGATTTATCATTAAAATCTTTAAATTCTTCCCATTTTGTATCTGGTTCCCCTTCTAATTTATAAGTTATAAATAAATTTCCTAATGAGAAATAAGCTACATCATAGTTCTTTTGCTCTGGATTAAGTATTTTTATATGATCTTCTCCAACTTTCTCATAGTGAGTACCCTCAACCCCATAGTTTATTATATTTCTTAAAGTTTTATCTGTATTTAATAATGATAAGAATTCGAAAGCTTTATCCTTATTCTTAGAATTACTTGATATCGCAATTAATGACCCTGTTGTTGAAGCATTAGTAATTAATGTCTGAACTATAGGAGATGATACTACTGGATAATTTAGTGATTTTGACCAAAGTTCATCAGCATATGGTTGTCCATCTGCTTTTGTTACAAATCTTTTAACTGATTTATCATCTTGAGCTGTTGCAGAATCTGCATTTATATATCCAGCTTGATAATACCTTCTTAAAGTATTTAATCTATCTTTCATTTGTTGTGTTTCAAATATATTTTTTATAGTTAAAGATGTATCGTCTGATTCTATTCCAACTGGATCTACTATTGAGTCAAAAAATACTCCATAAGAGAATCCCTTAGTTATATATAAAGGAACTACATCAGGTTCATTTTCTTTTATAATTTTTAGCCATGGTTCTAAATCTTCTAGGCTGTGTATATCTTGATATGGTATATTATATTTATCAACATATTCCTTAGTAAATGTCCACATTGGAGCTACTCCTAGTTCCTTTTGGTTTGGTACGCCATAAATTTTACCATCTATAGTTGCTCCTTCCCAGAACCTTGAATCAACTGCTTCTTTTAATTTTTTTCCAGTATCTGAATTTAAATATTCATCTAATTCTAAGAAAGCTCCTTTTCTTGAATTTCCTAGATAATCTCCAGCCCATGAACATGTAAATGCTAAATCGTAATCTTCACCTGAGTTAATTACAACTGACATTTTTTGATTGTAATCACCGAATCCTGTAAACTTCATATCTAGATGAGCATTTATTTTATCTTCTAAGTATTTATTGGCTTCAGCTAATACCTTATCTAAATCTTTTGGTTCTTCACCAATTGCATACCAAGTCAATGTAGTTAGTTTATCTCCTTTTGTGTTAGAAGCTTCCGTAGATTTACCACATCCTGTAAAGATAGCTGAAGTTGCCATGATAGCACAAGTTGCTAATGCAACCATCTTTTTCACTTTTCTCATTATATATTCTCCCCCTTAATTTAATAACGTTTACAGGATTTATTATAATATTTTGTAATAATATTTTATAGTGCACTTATTTCATATTTAATTAACTAACTCTAGGTTAATTAAATAGTACAATACACAAAATACTTTTCTCATTATAAAAAATATAGGCCCCAGCGGCAGTGCCCGCTGAAGCCCAACTAAATAAAAAATTATACAAATAACTTATTTAGAATTTAATATACTTTCAATACTTTCAAGTTCTTTATCACTAAAGCTTAAATTATTTATTATATTCTTATTATCCACTATTTGTTCTGCCTTACTAGCTCCAATAAGAACTGTTGTAACAACATCATTTCTTAATACCCAAGCTAATGCCATTTGAGCTAATGTTTGTCCTCTTTCTCCTGCTATATTATTTAATTGTCTTATTTTTTCAAGCTTTTCCTCAGTTATATCTTTTTCATTTAAGAACTTACTACTTACCTTTTTAGCTCTTGAATCTTCTGGAATTCCGTGAAGATATTTATCAGTTAACAATCCTTGAGCTAAAGGTGAAAATGCTATTGAACCTATCCCTTCTTCTTTATGAACATCATGTAGTCCTTCTACTTCGCTCCAACGATTAAACATACTATAGCTAAATTGATGGATAAGACATGGAGTGCCATTTGCTTTTAATATCTTAGAAGCTTCTTTTAACTCTTTTGGATGATAATTTGATAATCCTATATATAATGCTTTTCCTTGCTTTACTATATCAGTTAATGCTCCCATAGTTTCTTCAAGCGGTGTATCTGGATCTGGTCTGTGATGATAGAATATATCAACATATTCTAAATTCATTCTTCTTAAACTTTGATCTAAGCTTGAAATTAGATACTTTCTTGAACCACCATTTCCATAAGGACCTGGCCACATATCGTATCCAGCTTTTGTTGATATTATCATTTCATCTCTATAATTAATAAGCTCTTTATTTAATATTCTACCAAAATTCTCTTCAGCAGACCCATATACTGGCCCATAATTATTTGCTAAATCAAAATGTGTTATCCCATTGTTAAAAGCCTCAAATATTATTGCTTTTTGATTTTCAATTGGATCTACGGAACCAAAATTATGCCATAATCCTAAAGCAACCCTAGGTAAATATAAACCACTATTACCACATTTAATATATTTCATTTCATCATATCTGTTTTCGTTTACATCGAACATATCCTCTTCCCCTTTATTAGACTCTTAAATTATTTTATAAAGATTTATATTCCATTACCATTAATAAAAAAATTATAAACTATCTATGCTTACAAAATTTATATAATTCTCTTAATGTAAATTTTTATAAGCTAATTAGAGCCTTTGTATTAAGTTAATTCATAATTTTAAATTTTTATTGTAACTTTAAAATCTTTATTTGTATTATATTTTATACCATTTATTATCTAATAACAACTGTATTAACTTTAAATTCCTCACACCCATGAACTATTTATGGTAATATAAAAATAAAGCAAAAATTTTCATATTTGCTCCATTCATTTCTAATTCAATAATATTCAATATATACATCTAATCTCATTATATTTTATCCACTTATATTTAATCTAACCTATTATAAATTTTCACTTTACTTATCTGCTAGTTTTATAACTAACTTTATTAATCTTATATCTCAATTAATTACGATTTTAGAAAAATATAATATCAAATTACTCAAATATGATATTATATTATTCAAAATATTATTCAAAATATTATTTTAATAACTTAATAACTAGTACTAAATTTGTTCTTTAAAATTATTATTATACTTAAAATAGTAATAAATAAATATACTATGCCATAAGTATGTATGCCTAAGTATTTCACTAAGCCACCTGTTATTAAATTTATTACAGCTGGAAAAATTGTATAACAAAATAAATTAGTAATTATAAATGCTGTTGAATGCTTATCTTTAGGAACTAAAGTCCAAATTAATTTATTTTGCATAGGAAGTAACAATCCATTTATTAATCCATGCATAAGTGCTAATACCATAATTATAATATAAGAATTAGCAAATCCGAATATAACCCATCTTATAATTAATAGGATTCCTACTAATTTAAAAACATAATTTACATTATCATAAAAATTTAATTTTTCTATAACAGGTAATAGTATAACTTCAAATGCTATCATAAATATTGGAATCAAACCTATAAATGCATCTGGTGCATCTAACTTTATCATTAATATTGGTGTACCATAATTAACTGAAGCTGCTATTACTCCTGTTAATATACCATAAGTATATATAAATAATCTAAAATCTTTATTTTTTAATATATTTATTATATTTAAATAAGATTTATCCTTAGAAACTACTTTTTCTTCAGATCCTGTTATTTCAGGTAATCTAAAAAATAATATTAATGTAGTTGTTAAAAATATACTAGATATTAATATAGACTTATTAATACCTAGATAAGCTAACGATATTGTAGATACTATTCCAGCTATCCCATAACCTATAGTACCAAATACTCTAATTTTCCCAAACCTTACCCCGTACTTATTTGATAAATTTAATAAATATTCATCGTTAGCTACACCACTTGGTTGCATCATTATTGTTCTTATAAGATTTATAATAAAAAACAACTTAAAGTTATCTATTTTATATAATAAGAATAAGGTAGCTATATTCATTGAATAAACTAATTTATTGAAAAAAACTAGTTTCTTATACTTATCAATAATTGCTCCCCAAACAAAAAATGTGAATATAGATATTAACGGCAATACACCAAGTATAATGCTTATTTCTCCATCACTGAACCCTTTAACTGATGCCATAAATAATATGAATACATTATTTATTATTGAGTTTCCTATGCTTCCTAATATATATGTTGAAGAAAAAACATTTACTATCTTATTTATATTTTTACTTTTGTTATTCAATTTTCAAAATAACTTCTAATAATTTTTTCAGCTAATTTATGCTTTACACTATAATCTTTAGGAAGACTTTTTTCTTTAGTACTTTGTAATCTCATTGGCCAATCCCAAAAACAAAATCCCTTTACAAAATCCCTTTTAGAACTTTCCTCTAAAAGCTCATAATAAAATTTATACTGCTCTTCTTCACTTGCTTCACCATCTAAAATTAAAGTCCAATCATTTGGAAATTTTCCTGCACCTTTAATAGATGGACAACCAGCTTCTGAAAAAAAGAAGGGCTTATTGTACACATTAACTACAGTTTCAATTCTATCAAGTTCCTTAGATATTGTTCCAATTGGATAATATCCAGATGATGATATATAATCTAATGCATCCCACCACTTAACATTATGTTCTTGATATTTATCACAGTTATATGTTAATTTACCACTATACACTTTTCTTATTTTATTTATTAAACTTCTCCATTCCTTTTCCCTATGATCTGTTCCAACAAGTTCACATCCAATTATCATCATATCAACGTCATTTTTTTCAGAAAACATACTATAATTCATTAGATATTCATTGTAGCTTTCGAACCAATCACTCCATTTTGGCTCACATGCTACATCCTCATCGAAGAATCTAATATAAGCTCTCCAATATCCATCACTTACATTAAGCATTGGTTTTAAAATAATTTTTAGCCCTTTATTTTTTGCATATCTCACTAATTCAGATAATTCCTCATCCACTGGCATATGATCTCCTTGCCAATATATTTTTGTGGAATAGCAATGCTCTTGAACAGCTGAAAAAGCAAAAGTTATGGTATTTATATTACATTTATCTACCTGATAATCTATTTCTTTTTTCACTTCTTTAACTACAACATCATTTTTCCAATTCCAAGTTATAAAATTAAAACTCTTAATTTCAAAGTCTTTCTTCATCATTAATCTCCTTTTATTTAAGAAGCTAACTTAGAGTTTAGCCTCACAAATATTAAGGCAAATATGCTAAAAGAAAATAATACTAAAATCTCTTTAAATGCAACTCCAAGCGATATTAAACTTATAAATAATAAGACTGCTGTTATAAGATTTTTAGGATTCTTAAACATCAAAACTAATACATTTAAGTAACTTTTCTTTTCTTCATTAAAAAGTAACTCCACTCCATAGTAACTCCAATAAATACTTATCATAGAGAAAATATACATAAGTAATATGTTGATACTTGTAGCCATTGGCATATTTACTCTTCTTAATAAAAATATTGCTATTACTAATGTCAATGAATATGCTCCAGTTAATAACCCTTCTTTTTTATAAATTTTCATATTCTTTATCATTAAAGTGTTAAAATGCTTTACTAGGCTTGAGTATCCATCAACTTCGCCTTTTAATAACTCATTCATTACTTCAATTACTGAAAAAATAACTGGAACAAGTGTAAAAGAAAATAATCCTAAAGTAAGATAAATTAATGCAATTATATTAGTTATCATTATTACATAAAGTGAATTAACGAATCTAAATGTCTTATTATTCATAAGCCAAAAACCTCTCCTAATTATTAAATGTAAATTATTAAACTCAACTTATTAAAAATAAATTGTTAAAGCTATTTATAAATTCTATTTATTTAACCGCTCCATCTGTAAAGCCATTATAAATATATTTTTGTAATAATAAGAATACTATTGCTGTTGGAATCATTATTAATATAACTCCAGCTGCTATTACATTCCATTGTCCACCATATGGTCCTATAAATTTATATAAAGATGTCGCAACAGTTCCAAGTTCTTGGCTTGGTGCATATAAAAATGGTGTGTAGAAATCATTATAGATAGCTACTCCTCTTAAGATTATAATTGTTGCTATGGCAGGTTTTAATAAAGGTAATATCAATCTATTAAATATATAAATATAAGATGCTCCATCAAGCATTGCAGCTTCATCATTTGCAATAGGAATTGATTCCATAAATTGCATCATTATATAAATACTCATTACATCTGCTCCTAAATAAAGAACTATAGGAGCCCAAATAGTATTATATAATCCTAATTTAGATATTATTTGGAATGTTGCTACCTGTGTTGTTACCATAGGTAAAAACATTGGTAATAAATATATAAGTAAAATTGCTTTCTTTAATTTAAAGTCAAATCTTTGAAGTACAAAAGCTACCATTGCTCCTAATAAAATAGTTCCTGCTAATGAAATGACCATAATGAAAGCAGTGTTCATAAATCCTTTTAGCATACCTCCGTCTACAAAGGCCGTTATATAATTAGAAAAATTAAACATATTTTCAGGCAATGATAGTTTACTACTTGAATAAAACTCCTCATATCCTTTAAATGAGGCCAAAAATATAGTTACTATTGGAAGTATAAATATGAATGCTGCCAATATACATGATAGGTATTTAGTTACGCTCCAAGCTATTTGACTTACTTTTGATTTAAGTATATCTTTATCACTCATTATTTTTCCTCCTTAAAGAAAATATTTTGTATAAGTGCAACAGTTCCAACTATGAACATAACTACTACAGCCATTGCTGATGCTTTACCTACTTGATTAAACTTAAATGCAGTGTTCATTGTTTCAATTACAAATGTTGAACTTCCATTAGCTCCACCTGTCATTATATACGGCATTTCAAATACTGAAATTGCACCTGAAATATTAAGTATTAGATTTAGCTTAATTATATTTTTTACTGATGGAACTAATATATATTTGATCTTATGCCATTCCCCTGCTCCATCTATTTCTGCTGCCTCAAGCACTTCTGTTGATACTGATTGCATTGCTCCCAAGAAAATAATAAAGCTATATCCTATATATCTCCAAATAGATGTAAATGCTAATGAGTAATTAACTACATTTTCATTTCCAAGCCATAAAGTTATATATTTCTCTAAACCTATCATTTTCATAAGTGTATCTAATGTTCCTTCAGGTTGGAAAAAGAATAAGAACATTAGTGAAATTGCAACTCCATTAATTAAATATGGGAAAAAGAATACTGATTTAAAGAAACCCTTTCCTCTTAACTTTGAATTAACTAATACCGCTAGATAAAACGCTAAAATTAATTGAATAATTCCACCTACAAAGTAGTAAATACTATTTTTAAAAGCTCCAAAAATATCTGGATTACTAAATATATCTATATAGTTTTGTAATCCAACAAAGGTCTTAGTTCCATACCCCTTCCAGCTTGTAAAACTATAAGTTATCATATTTATAGCTGGCAAATAAGTAAATAGTAATAAAAATGTGATTGGTACTATTAGAAATAGAAATATTATTATTCTTCTTTGTTGTTTATAATCTAATCTACTAAACAAGACCCTATCCTCCTATTTGTCATAATAAGAATTTCAGTTTAGGAAATTTTCCTAAACTGAAATTTAAATTTTTCTTATTTATTAATTTGATGCTGCCTTACTCTTATTCCAAGCATCATTATATTTTTTAACTACTGCTTCGAAATCTGCACGACTCTTTTTAGCTGCAATAACTGCTTCTTGAATATAAGAACCTTCCCAGAACTTAATTCCAGCATTATTTGCTACTTCTGTTGTTAAATCACTTGCTGCTGGATCTGCTTCTGCTGGATCTGCAAGCATTAATTCAACGCCTGATTCTTGATAACCCTTAACTACAGCATTCTTAGACTCTTGTCCCTTTTTAGCTGGTATCAATCCTTCGCTATCAGCATATCCTGATGTAGTATAGAATTTAACAAAATCTTTTGCTTCTTCTTTATGTTTTGAATGTGAACTTACTGCAATAAATTGATCTGGACCAGCTTCTGCCTTTAATTTACCACTATTATTAACAGGGAATGGTGCTATTCCAATATCATCTGGGTTAGATGATAATCCTTGAATTTGTGGAACTGCCCACATACCTAAAGCCATCATAGCAATTTTTCCATTTGCCATATCTGATTTTGATTGTTCCCAGTTAGTTGTAGTTAAATCTCCTTCAACCCATCCACTACTTACAAATTTATATAAAATCTCTAAAACGTCACCTGTTGGTTTTCCTGCTAACAAAGTATCATCCATTTTACCCATATCTCTATAATAATATGGATTTCCATATGCTACTGAAGCAACTGAATCATATTGACCTAATGGCCATTTATCTTTAGAGTTAATTGCTAGTGGAACTACGCCTCCCATTTTAGCAAGCTTGTCCGCTAAATCGTAAAGCTCATCTATTGTTTTTGGAAATTCATTATAACCTGCTTGAGCTACAACTTTTTTGTTATAAACTATACCTGTTGCTCCTAAACCATTTGGTAATCCATAAACATTATCTCCATCAGCTCTTTGTGTAACACCTTGATAATCCTTTAATTCGTCTACTGTTCCTAATGGTTCAAAAAATTGTGATAGTTCTGTACTTGTTATTGCAGGTAATATATTAAGTACATCACCATAATCTTGAGTATTCATTCTTGTTTTTACAACACCTTCGTAATCAGTTATTCCTTCCCACTCAATTTTTACTCCAGTCTTCTCAAAATACTCATCACCTATTTTTTTAAGAGTAGTATCAATAATATCTGTTCTATGAGTTAAAACCTTTAATGTAACACCCTCTTCTTTTGATGTTCCTTTTGAACTACAACCAGCAAAAAGAGTCATAGCAAAAATTGATAAACAAATTGTGCTTATTAGTTTCTTTTTCATAAATCTCCCTCCCAATAAATAACTTTATAAATTACATTTTAGAAAACGTTTCCTGCAGATACATTCTACATCCTTCTTCTATAAATGTCTATACTTTTAACTTGTGTTAAATATACTTTTATTTTGATAATTGCATATTTTGACCCTCATTTTATTAATAAATATTTCAAAATTTAACTATTTTTTATAAAATTATTAATAATGCAAAGCTAAATTATCTTAATATATGCAATAATTAAGATATGCCAACAAAAAATAGCCAGAAATAATATTTATTATTTCTGACTATTAAATAATTAATAAATGTATATAACTCCCTTAATTCGGAATATAACATAATAGAACTTATATATTTTTTATTATATTTTATTTCTTTGCAAATAATTAAATAATGCACCTAATAAATTTGCATCATTTTCAAATTTACACTTTTCAATTATAGGTCTAACCTTTGCATCTGATAAATCACCCATTATTATATCTAGTTTTTCATTTATTCTATCTATGAAATCTGGTCTGCTACTTATTGCACCTCCAAGAATAATTTTCTCTGGATCATACATGTATTGAATATTAAATATACCTAATGCATTATTTAAATAAAACTCATCTATAGCATTAATACAATCTAAATCTCCATTTTCAGCTAACTCAAAAACTTTTTTCCCATCTATTTCGTCTTCATTAATATTTTTTAATTTAGCCACATTTTCTAATAGAGCTCCAACCGCTCCAGTCTTACTCCAACTTTTAAATCTTATATTATTTCCTTCTTGAATTCTTTCTAAAATACAATATCCAAATTCTCCACCATGTAAATTATTTCCTTTATGGATTTTTTTGTCCTTTATAACTGCTCCTCCAATTCCTGTACCGCATACTACAAATAATACATCATTATTATCTTTAGCAGCTCCTTTCCATACTTCTCCTAGGGCAGCACAATTTGCATCGTTTTCTATTTCTAAAGTTAATCCTAATTCTTCACCAAATACTTTCTTAAAGTTTGGTCCATGAATACAAGGTAATGCACTTGCTCCTCCTATTAACCCTGATTCACTATCTACTCCTCCTGGTGCACTTACTGCAACTCCAATTATGTCATTCTCTTCTTTTGCTTTGTTAATTACATTAATCATAGATTCTTTGAATAGTTCAAAATCATTCTTTGCTGATTTATAACTTCCTTTTGATAAAAATTCTCCTTCTTCAGTCATAATTGCATACTTTACACTGCTTCCACCAATATCAAATACTATATAATTATTCATACCTTTCCATCTCCCCATTATTAAAATCTTTATATTATAATTTTACACGCTTATAAAAACGTTTTCTACAGTATTACAAATTAAAAACTACTAAACATAGTAGTTTTTATAAACAAATAAAACTTTATATCATTATTTAAATAATATATAACAATTTTGTATTTACTTTATCAATATAAATATTGTAATAACTTTTTATTTATATTTTTTTATGTATTACACATTACTTGCAATTATTTAATAATACTATACCTATCTTACAATTATAGCTTTAAATTCATATGTATCATATCTATGTCTTGAAAATGAATATTCAAATACTTTCCCATTATCTAAATATCCTATTCTTTCAACTTCTAAAACTGGCTCATCATTTTCTAAATTTAAGTATTCCTTATCTATTTCATCTGATTTTCTAGCTCTAACAGTTGAGTGAGAACTTTGTATTTTAAAATTCATTTTATCTTGTATATAGCAATATAAAGAACCTTCTGCATCAGATCTTTTTATTCCTGGAAAAAGATATAATGGCATATAGGTCTTCTCAATTACAACAGCCTTATTATCAACATATCTCACTCTATGTATGAAGCATACAAAATCATCTTCATCTATTTTAAGATTCTCTGCAACTTTTGAATCTGCATTTATTATCTTAAAGTCTAATAATTTACTTTTTATTTCATGCCCTGCATTTGTTACTGTTAAACCTAAAAATTGATTTTTAATAGCTAAATCTTCAATTTGATCCTGAGACATATCCTTTACAAAAGTACCTGCACCTCTTCTTTTAACTATTAGTCCTTCCATGACTAATAAATCTAATGCTTTTTTTACAGTCATCTTACTAGCATTAAATTTTTCACAGAGCTCTTTTTCAAAAGGTAATTGCTCATTTGCTTTATATTCGCCATTAGTTATTTTCTCCTTTATATAAATGGCTATTTGCTCATACTTAGTCATACTTTTCTCCTTATTATTTATATATCATAGATTAATTTGTTTTTCCTTATAAAATAAATTATATTTCAATTTATAATTTCAAATTGCTAAACTCAATTATTTAATTGTTATTATATACTATTAAATATATAGCTACAATTAAAATTATACCCCTGAATGCAGAATAATTGTAATTTCCAATATTCTTTTGACTTCAGGGGTAATTAACTAACTCATAACTATACTGGATAACTCTTTAAAACAGTAACATTACCTTTTATCTTATATTCTCCTAAAGTTGCTGGAATTAGATAGCTATCTCCCATTTTTATAGTTTCTGAAAAATCTTTTCCTTCTATTATTCCTTCTCCTTCAACGCAAGTGTACATATCAAATTTTTCAATATCACTTGAATCTTTATACTCTGAAGTAATTGATATCTTTTCTATTCCAAAATACTCATTTTTGCATAATAAACTATGGTTATATCCATCATAGTTCATTACTTCTTTTTCACTTAAATTCTCACATTGAAGATCAAAATTTATAACATCTAATGCTTTTTCAACATGAATTTCTCTTGGTCTTCCATAATCATATACTCTGTATGTTACGTCACTATTTTGTTGAATCTCAGCTATTATAACCCCTTCACATATAGCATGAACTAATCCACTATTTATTAAAAAGCAATCACCTTTTTTAACTTCAATTTTATTCAAATAATTTTCTACATTATTATTTTTTATAGCTTCTTCAAATTGCTCTTTAGTACAATCCTTTGTTCCAACTATTAATGATGCACCTGGTTTAGCATCCATTACATACCATGCTTCTGTTTTTCCATAATCACCTTCATACTTTGCTGCATATTCATCTCCTGGGTGAACTTGTACAGATAATTTTTCTTTTGAGTTAATGAGTTTTATAAGTAAAGGAAATTTTTCAAGTGTTATCTTTCTTCCGACAAGTTCATGTCCATATTTCTTTATTAAATCATCAAAGCCTATTCCTTTTAATGAACCATTTGCAACAACTCCAGTTCCATTTGGATGACATGCTATATCCCATGTTTCTCCTATTTCACCATCTGGCATATTATCCCTAAATGCTTCAAAATCTCTACCACCCCATATTTTTTCATAATAAAGATTTTCAAATTTAATTGGATACATTAATCTTCCTCCCTTGTAACTATTCATATACTCTTACTATATGTATACTATACAATAAAGATATATACTTTTAAACACATTTCCTATACTTTTTAACAAAAATTTTTTATTATGCATTTGACACTACATAATCTTTTGGTAATTTCCATAATATAGTTAATAATATTGATATTGATATTGATATTGATATACTTATTATAGTATAAATATCCAAATAACTCCTTTACAATATATATTATATACTTTATATTTTTAATTTATAAAATATACTTTTCTATACAATCTGCTACAGAATCAACTAAATATGACACATGTTCCTTAAGTTCTTTTTCTACATGATGAAATGTAAATGAATTTTTAGTTATATTAAACATAGAAACATCATTCCATGAATCACCTATTGTATATACATCTTCATCTTTTATAAGTTCTTGATTAGAAAGATACTTTATTCCATTTCCCTTTGAACATCCTAGTGGTACTATATCTATATAAATATCATTTCTGTATGCAATTATTTTATCTCCATAATTTTTATTAATTTTATTTTTTAGTTCTTCTATTTCTAATATATCTTTTGTAGGATTATATATAGAAATTAAGCTTAGTTTCTCTTTTATTTCATCTATTGATTTTACTCTTTTCTTTTTAGGATATGGTAAATTATCTCCATCAGTTAATAAATATGTATTAAATCCCGATTCTACTGAAATAGCTACATTCTCTTCTCTTATTTCATTTATAATGCTATTAATAACATTCTTTTCAATTATTTCTTGCCTGATTTTAGTACCTAAAGCATCTACTATTAAAGCTCCATTTAGTAATACATAGTAATTTGCAAATATCTTATATTCATCTTTTAACATTTGTACTCCATTGTATGGTCTTCCTGTTGAAACTACTAATAAATCTTTTTTTCTTTGAAGCTTAATTATGGCATCTTTATCCCTTTTTATTACTTCATTATTATTTATTAATGTTCCGTCAAGATCTGTCGCTAGTAATTTGATCATTTGTTCCTCCAATATATTTTGATATTTTCATCCTATAATTTTACCATATTATAACTTAAGTTTTTATAAATAAATTTTTACAACATCATATTTTAATTTTAAATAATCTTTATGCATTTTTAGAAGATAATACTAGGAATTAAAAACTTCATATTTCAAATAATATAAGTATAAGGAGGGATTAATATGCCAACAAAACCTAACTCAAAAAAGATTTATTTACCTAATGAAAGAACTGGATATGCACCAGAAAAACATTCTTTGGTTAGCCATGGTAAGGTTGAAGGACCATCAAGTCCATTACCTAGTACAGTCGAAGATGATATAGTTGTAAATAATATTGCTTATATGGAATTTGATTATACAGAGCAACCAGAAGTAGATCCAGAAATTGATACAAATGCTCCAAGTAAATAAGCTATATTAATTATGTAATACCCCCCAAAATAATTTATACGTCAATATTTCTCTAATTTTTAAAATAGTAATTTATTATAAAGGAGAGATACAATATGTCTAACAATAAGAAAAAACGAACTGATGGTAAAGCACCAATGAAAAATAAAAGTTTTGCAGTTCCTGTTACTTCAAATAATACCTCTACCTCATTTTATGAGTATACAAAAAAAGAGCAAGTTGCTAGAAACACTAATAAAAATCAATTATATTAATAAACAAATATATGCAAAAATAAACTAATATTACGTTTAAATGGACAACTACTAAATTATTAAAGGAATTTTCCGATAATTAAGATAGTTGTCTTTTTTTATTTTTGCACAATTTATTTTAAAACAAATTATATTTGGAACTTATGGGAGGGTTATATGAAAAAACTTTTTAACATTAAAAATAGAAAGAAAGGAAACAAATACAAATTACGAAAAAGCTCAAAAGCAAAAAAAAATAAAATAACTAAAATTAATAGACTACATAAAATATCAAATAGACTTATAGGTTGTTTCCTTTTAATTATAGCTTTAATAATATTTATCTGGGGATTAGGACTTTATAATATGAAGCAAATTAACGACGCTTCTGAAAAGCTTTACTTTAATAATACTTTAGGTATAACTTACATAAATGAACTATCAGAAAATTCCACTTATAATTATCTTGCTAGTAAACAATTAATTATAAGTAGAGATGATGATTCTAATAAAGTATTAATACAAAATATTTATTATAATAATCAAAGAAATTCGCAGCTTATTCAGTTATATATTAATTCAATTACAAAAGAAGAGGATAGAGAAAGATTTGATGAAATAATATCTTCATTAAATGAACTAGAAGAAAGCAGTAATCAAATAATTTCATTAGTTAAAGAAAAAAAATTTACTGAAGCAAATGATCATGCATATGATTTAGATACTAGCCGCGGAAATTTTACTATAAAAATAGATAGATTAGTAGAATTAAATAGTAAGTGGGCCCAGGAATCCATAATATCTAATGAAACTATTTATAATAACTCATTAAAACTTACATTAATCGTAATAATAATATCAATCTTAATCACTTTAATATCATCAGCAAGAATTACTCTTAGAATTTCTAAATCACTAAAGAAAATAATGGATTTATCTAATAGAATTGCAAAATATGACTTATCAGAATCTATAGAAATAAATTATAATGATGAATTTGGAGCCATTGGTACGTCTCTAAATACAGCACAAGAAAACTTAAAGAATATAATAAATTCCGTTAAAAATAGCACCGAAATGGTTAACTCTTCAAGTGAAGATTTAGCTGCCTCCATAGAAGAAGTAACATGTCAATTTGATTTGATAAGTGAATCTTCTAATGATATTAATTCTACAATTCAAGAAACTAGTGCTATAACAGAAGAGCTATCAGCTTCAATTTTAGAAGTTAGTGCTAGTATAGATGTACTTTCAGAAAAAGCTACTGATGGAAATATTAATTCTGAAAAAATTCAAAAGCGATCAACTAATATTAAACAAAATACTGAATATGTTATTGATAATACAAGCAACTTATATAAAGATGTTGAAAACGATATAAAAGAATCAATTGAAAAAGGAAAAATAGTTAATGAAATAGTTAATATGGCTAACTCTATCGAAGAAATTGCAGAACAAACTAATCTTTTGGCTTTAAATGCTGCAATTGAAGCAGCTAGAGCTGGTGAACAAGGAAAAGGCTTTGCAGTAGTAGCTGAAGAAGTTAGAAATCTAGCAGAACAATCTCGCTCCTCAGTACAAACCGTAAAAGATACTATAAAACAAGTTCAAATAGCCTTTAATAATATAACTGATAGTAGTAATAAGCTATTACAATTTATGAATAATGAAATAATGAAAGAATTTAAGGGATTTATTAAAGTTGGTGATAAATACGAAAAGGATGGAATATTTATTAAAGGAATGAGTGAAGATATTGCTGCAATGTCAGAGGAAGTATCCGCTACAATGATTGAATTAAATGATGCTGTTCATTCTGTTGCTTCAATGACTCAAAATTCATCTGCAAATGTTAATTCAGTTAAAGATAGCATAAATGATACTACAAATGCTATAATTACAATTTCTGAAACTGCTCAAAATCAATCCCAATTAGCTCAAGACCTTCTAGAATTAATATCACAATTTAAACTTTAAATAAATCTGAATGTCTCCAAACCATAATTTAATAATTAATTTTGAGATTCTCTAAACAAGAAGAACCTAATAAGATTTAATTGTTCTTATTAGGTTCTTTTTATTTATTATTTTAACTTATTTAATTTTCATATATAACAAATTATTACTTTTAGTACTAGTTATTTATAGATAATCCATTTATTATTCTTGTGATTAATATCTAAATCCCATCATAGATCCAGTTCTTCCCCAAGCTCCTCTTCCTCTACTTTCTGAATTAAATCCATATCTATTTCCTTGTCCTTGACCTTGATAACCCTCGCCATAATAAGGACAATGTTGATTTCCCCAGCTAGAATAATTATTATCATCACTTATATTATAGTCTTCGCCTATATTAGAATTTTCAGTTTCACTTATCGCTGGATCACCTGCTGCATCTATTATTGCACTACCTTCCTCTGCTGCAAAAGCTATAGCCCCTGTCCCAATTGTAATAGCACCTATTATTGATAATGATAAAATTAATTTTTTCATAGTTATTATACCTCCAATAAATATTTCCTTAATTAAATAAATATTACTCTTATAAATAAGTATTTTTTAACTGTCCTTATTTATTAAGTATCTTTAAGAATATAATAACTTTTATTTTTAATAAGTTAATGACTAATTTGTGATGAATCTGTGAAAACTTATTTTTCTTTTATTAAATTTCTAGGAATAATAAAAGAAAATTTACTTCCTTCCCCTATATGGCTTTCCACTCTATAATTAAATTCATGTGCTAATATTATTTCCTTAGAAATGGCTAATCCTAACCCCATTCCCCCACTTTCATTTCCTTTATAATATCTATCCCAAATATACTTAATAGATTCTTGTTCTATTCCCTTTCCATAATCCTTAATATATATTTCTATATTCTTATCTACTTCCTTCAACCCAAATACTATATTTTTATTCTTACCTTCAGAATGTTTTATAGCATTAATAAAAAAATTAGATATTACTCTAAATAAATAATTATTATCTATGGAAGCAAAAATCTTCTTACCATCTAAATTTTTATCTATTTTAAGATGTAAACTATAATTATCATAATTGCCTTTAATTAAATAATTATTTAACTTATCATAACTTTCTTTTACAAAATTCTTTATCTCATACTCTAATGGCTTAATTACTTTTTTATTATCTCTTAGTTTTGTTAAAACCAATATTTCTCCTACAAGATCTGTTAATATATCAACTTCTTTAATTATACTAGATGCATATTCAACAACTTCCTTACCAGAAACTAACTCATCCTTTATAACCTCACTGTTAGCTCTAATTACACTTAATGGTGTTTTTAAATCATGACTTACATTTGCAATAAACTCCTTTTGCATATTATCTTTGACTTCAAGTTCCTTAGCCATATTATCTATGCTGTCATTTAATTCCTGTATCTCATCTTTCGTATTAATTTCAAATTTACTACCATATATTCCTTTAGAAATATCATTAGCTCTTTTTCGTAAGGATATTATTGGCTTTGTAAATTTTTCTCCAAGGTAAATAGCTATAAAAGCGGATATAATTAATGAAAATATAAATATTGATATCATTATTAAATTAACACTTTTTATTAATGATTTTGTTCCTTCATAGCTTTTATAAACTACTATATCACCGTAGCCAGAATTTCTTTTAAGTCCTATATATGTGTTGCCATCACTAGACTTAAAAATCTGCCTACCTTTTATACTCTCGTAATCTATATAATTCATTTGTCCCATCATGCCCATCTGACCCATATGCCCATGTCCTTTACCAGCTTTACACATATTCGTAACTTTTCCATTATTAATTAATACAGCATATATATTCGCCAAATCTGTAACAGTATTATTCTTTGCTGCTTCCAAAACATATTCACTGGCTTCTTCCAAATCAATATACTCATTATTTATATAAATCTTTGGTAAAATAAATGATGTTAAAATCAATCCAATAATCGTCACTACCAAATTCATTAATATCATATACTTAACTATTCTTTTACTTATCTTATTCATTATTCTATAGTAAGGCTATAGCCTACCCTCCATACAGTCTTCAGATTTTTTCTAAAAAACTCCAACTTTTCTCTTAGTTTTTTAACATGCGTATCTACAGTTCTAGTATCTCCATAAAAATCATACCCCCAAACACTAGTTATTAAATCTTCTCTTGTAAAAACTCTATTCCTATTCTTAATTAAAAACATTAGTAAATCATATTCCTTAGGCGTTAGAATAATCTCATTATCCTTTTCAAAAACTCTTCTATTATTATCATCTATTCTCAAATTATCAAATCTAATTTCATTCTTATATTCATTTTTAGGACTATTTATCCTTAATCCAACTCTTAAAACTAATTCTCTCATACTAATAGGCTTTACCATATAATCATCTGCACCAAGTTCAAACCCAAAAATCCTATCTTCCTCTTCTCCTCTAGCACTAGTTATAATAACTTGTGTTTTATTATTTAAGGACTTAATTTTCTTTAAAAGATACCAGCCATCCTTATTAGGCATCATTATATCTAATATGACTAAATCATATGTACTATCTTCAATTAAGTCCTCCGCTACTTTACCATCATTAGCCACAGTAACCTCATATCCACCCTTTTCAAGATATAACTTCATAACTTTACTTATTTGCATCTCATCTTCTGCTACTAAAATCTTTCTCATATATCCTCCAAATTAATATATTTCTGTACTTATATTCCTAAATATTTATTTATAAATAATATAGCATACATTAAAAACTACATCTAACTATTCAAACTATAAAATAAACTGTATATTAATAGCAAGAATTTGTTCAATTAACTCTACTCTATACATAATATTTTATACTATACATATGTGTTTTAAAAACGTGTTGTTTTAAATATTATTAGATACTCATTGATTAATCTATAACTTAATTGTCTAAAATTAAAATATACATTATATGTACTATATATATTATATGTTCTTAAAATATTCTCTTCTATTTCAATACCAAAATAATAATATTAAGGATGAGTAAAATGAAATCTAAAAATAAAACTATCATAGAATATAGCAATGATCCTATAAAAGAAAATACAATTAAAAATATTTTTAAAACAATTAATGATCATTTAGATTATCTTAATACAATAGATATATTTAAAGATAAAAAAATCAAATCTTGTCCTTATTGTCAAAATAGCAAATTTATTAAACATGGAAAATTTAGAGATATTCAAAGATACAAATGTAAAAATATAAACTGTTCTAAAACATTTTCTGCTAAAACTAATTCACCTTTTAGTTATTCAAAGAAAAATATTACATTATGGATGAAATATTTATCTCTTATGAATAGTGGAATGTCTATAAGAGCTTGTTCTCATATTTTAGGAATAAATATTGCAACCTCATTTTATTGGAGGCACAAAATACTTGTTGCAGAATCTTCCAATAATAATTTTAAGATTTTAAAAGATTATGTTGAAGCAAATAAAATAATGATAAAAGAAAATTTTAAAGGCAATAAAAAATCTAAAACTTTTAATAGAGAAAAAATATTTATAATTTGTGCCATGGATAATAATGAATCAATTTTATCTAAAGCAATATGCAGATATTCTATCTCTTTAGCATCGATATCAAAGAACTTCTATCCTAACCTAGATAAGTCAGCTTTTTTAGCTACCTCTGGAGATAGATGTTTAGTTGCCTTTGCTAAAAAGCATAACTCTACAATCCCTAAAACAAAATTAGATAAATTAAATAAAATTAACCTAAATGAAATTAAATTTGGGAATTTAAATAGTAAAAATACTTTTTCCTATGCTGAATTACCTCATATCCATAGCTTCTCTTTTAATATTTATAGATGGCTTAAGAAGTTTAAAGGGGTTGCAACAAAATATTTAGAAAACTATTTAAGCTGGTACATTCTTGACTACAAATCTAACTATTCTCTTGGAAACTCCAACCAAATTATACTATTAAAGAAACTAAATGATGAAAATATATATTTAAGAATTAAAGATTTTTCAACTTTTAAATTATCATATCAATATACTTGTATTGGTAATTATTAATTTACTATTGAATCAATTACTAATACCAGCATAAATTTTATTTTTATATCATTATTCTTATAGCTTCAATTTATAGAAACAACAATTTGTTAAAACACATATAAATAGTGTTAATATTTAAACCACACATATATGTCAATATGCTTGTGAAATTCTTATTATATTAACAGGTATATTTCTAATAGTACGTTTTTTATAATAGTCATTAAATTATTTAGTTATCCAACTCATAAATTTAATCTTATTATATTTAATTATTTAATTCATAAACTTAAATGATATACTTTTTATTTAAAATAAAAATAGAGCAATAAATGTATTACTCTATTTCATATAAATACTTCTAAATATGTTTATATAATGTTTCACTTCTTTATATAAGAATTTTTAATTTTATACATATAATTCACGTATAATTCTGCTGATTTCAAATAAATTTAATATTTTAAATTATCTTCTCTTTTACTATTTATATTCTGCTCCTGCATCTACTTTTGTAACTTGAACTGCTGTCATATTTTGTTTATTCCCATTTGTAATTTCATGCCATTCTCCTGTAGGGATAAATACTGTACTTCCTACACTAACGTCAAATTCATTTTCTCCAACCTTTATTTTTCCTTCACCTTTTAAAAATATAAATATTTGTTCTCCATTTGGATGTCTGTGTGTTTTTAGAACTTGACCTGGCTTAAAAAAATAAACTTCTGAAGTTATATCATTTCCTGAAAATACTGGTATCTTCGGAACCACCATATCATTATATTGCTCTATTGTTCCATTTAAAAGTTGTTTATTAATATCCATACTAAAACCTCCATAATTCTAAAGCTAAATAATATTTATGAAATCTCTTTACCCTTAGTATTACTTTTCAGAAGTATATTATTCTATATAAATATTTAATAATGATACTAATATTCACTATAATAATAATCCTTTAAAAATATAACCTGTAATATTATCAACTATACTATTCTCAAATATAAAAAAGATACTCATATAACATAAATATGTCCTATGAGCATCTTTTCTCTTTTCTATATTAATTATTTATCTTTAAATTAATCTTTAATTATAGTGATATTAAGCTACTACTTCTGATTTTCTTCCTTCTATCTTTTCTGCTATTTTTTCTCCAACATTTTTTAATGCTACGGAAATATCTAAAAATACTACTAGTATTATTCCTAGAATTAAGAAATCTTTTCCTATTATGCTATAGTTGATTACATCTGCAGAAATAACTTCTCTTAAAGCTTCAACTGCATAAGTAAATGGCATATATGGATTTATTACTCTAAAGAATTTAGGTACTACTTCTAATGGGAATGTACCTGCACATGCAGTAAGTTGAAGTATTAATAAAACTATACCTAATAATCTTCCAGCATCGCCTAATAGTGAAATTAAACATTGAATAATTGAAACAAAAACTAATGATAAGAAAATATTAGTTCCTATATATGCAACTACGTTACTTGTCTCTAATCCAAGCATTAGTACTACTATACTTACAAGAACAGCTTGTAGTACACCTACAAATGCATAGGATAAATATTTTCCTACTACTCTATCAAACTTAGATAAATTTTCTTCATCTTTTACCTTAGATGGTATTACGAAGAACATCATTATAGCACCTATCCATAATGAAAGTGGAATAAAGTATGGTGCAAAACCTGTTCCATAGTTTGGAATCTTGTTTATTGAATCAAAAGCCATATTAATTGGCTCTGATGCAAATTCTCCCATTGTGTCTGATGGATTTACTAGACCATCTTTCATCTTATCTGCACCTTCGTTTAGCTTAGTTGTTAATTCATTACTTCCATCATGAAGCTTTTTAACTCCATCACTTAACTCTGGAACACTTGATGTTAATTGTGATATACCATCATTTAATGCTTTTTGTCCACTTACTAATTGATTTGAACCATCAGCAAGTTTAACAGAACCATTTGCTAATTCATTTGAACCATTGTAAAGTGCTGTTATACCTGATGCTAATGTTGGAATATTAGATTTTAAAGCACTAGTACCATCATTTAATTGTGATGCTCCTACATTTAACTTATTTAATCCAGTATTTAGATTTCCCATATTATCTGAGATAGCCTTTAATCCTACTCCAAATTCACTAGTATTAGGATCTAAATTAGCATATAAACCATTTAATCCTGCATTTAATTGTGATACTCCCTCTTTAACAGTTCCAACTTTTGAAATTAAGCTACTAGTTCCTGTTGCTAAGTTTTTTGATCCTTGTGCATAATAATTTAATGATTTTTCAAATGCCTTAGATCCTTCTGCAAGTCTCTGAATCTTAGGTGCGCTTTCTTGTGAATCACTTTGAATCTTATTTATAATTTGTAGTGCTTGCTGTATTGACTTATTCTTATCTTCTTCGCTAGTAGAAGGACTTACTGCATTCTCTAGAGCTTTTTGTATCATCGCTGTTGCACTTGCTGAGTCTGAAACTCCATTTATTAATTCGTTTATTCCAGTTTCTATTTCTGAATATCCTGCTACTAAAGGATCTGAACTAGCAATTACTCGATTTGTTCCTTCATATAACTTAGCTATATCCTCTTGCCCTGCTGATAATCCTTCATTTAGCTGGTTAGCTCCAGCTTTTAATTGGCCAACAGCTGGATATATTTTTCCTGTGTATGCATTATATATATTTTTGCTTCCATCAGCTAATTGGTTTGCTCCTGATGAAGCTTCAGAAATTCCTGACTTTAAATCGCCTGTTCCTTTTGCTAGTGCATTTACTCCATCACTTAATGTTGGTACTTTTTCATATACTTGTCCAAGTCCTGAATTTAAAGCTTTAGCTCCACCTATTAGTGTTCCTATACCATCATTTAGCGCTACTTGTCCATCTAATAATTGATCTGATCCATCACCTAGTTTATTGGCTCCATCAACTAATTCTGGTACTTTTTCATTCATTGTGCTTAGACCATCATAAATTTGTTTACTTCCATCAGCAGCTTGAGTTAATCCGTCTTTAGCTTCATATAAACTATCAAATGCTACTTCTACATAATTACTAGATATTTTTTTAGTAATCTTAGCTTTAAGTTCAGCCTCTACTTTTGAGTTTATTTGTGATGCTAAAAAGTTTTTCTTATCATTTGATATAAAATCAACTTTTGCTACTTGTGGTTCTCCTTCTTTGGCTGATATTATTTTTGATGAAAAATCTTCTGGAATTACTACTTTTGCATAGTACTCTTTTCCCTCTAAACCCTTATTGGCTTCTTCTTCAGAGGCTATTTCCCATCCAATCTCCTTATTATTCCTAAGTTCATCTTCAACATCTTTACCATAGTTTACTTTGGCACCATCTAAGATAGTCCCTTCGTCTTTATTTACTACTGCAATGTGAACATCTTCAAGTTTTGCATATGGGTCCCAGAATGCATATAAGTATAATAATGAATATAATAGCGGTACTACAATAATTGCAATTATCGATACTCGTATGAATCTGTTTTTAAATATGCTCTTGATGTCTTCCCCTGCAATCTTTAGGAAATTCATACAATCACCTTCTGTTAAATTTTTTATACTGATTAGTCAGTTAATCAATATGATATATTTATACTACTTTTGTACTGAGTAGTCAATATAATTTTTAAAAATATATTTATATTTTTTCACTAATTTTTGGAACATAATCGAAAATTATTTATTTCATCTATTTTATTTATTTTATCTATTTTATTTATTAAATTTATTTGATTTTAAGTCATACTATATAACATATACTCTTTTATTTAATAAAAATAAAAAGATTAGATTTATGCTTCTCAATATAAATCTAATCTTTTTATATTTATAATTTAAATTATTTATTACTTTTCCTACTTCTCATTTATTTGAGTTGATCATGAATTATTTTCTAATATTCAAAATCAATATTACTAAAGATACATCTTTAAGCTCCATTACTCTACATTTTTAATTATCTTTGCTGGATTTCCACCAACTACAACATTATCTGGAACATCTTTTGTAACTACTGATCCTGAAGCTATTACTACATTGTTTCCTATAGTTACTCCTGGATTTATTGTTGAATGTCCGCCAATCCAAACATTATCTCCTATAGTAACACTTTTTCCATACTCATATTTTAATCTTTCTATTGGGTTTATTGGATGTGTTGCTGTATAAATATGTACTCCTGGTGCAATAAAACAATTTTTCCCTATTCTTATTTCACATACATCTAGCATTATGCAGTCAAAATTAGCATAAAAGCCATCTCCAACATGTATATTATATCCATAATCACATTTAAAATTAGGTTCTATATATAAATTTTCTCCTGTAGACCCTAAAAGTTCTTTTAAAATCTTTTTACGTTCATCTCGTTCTGTTTCTATAGTATTATTAAATAGTCTCGTTAATTTTCTTGCTCTTAATCTCCCATTTTTTAATTCTTCATCGCTTGGATCATATGGTAACCCCTGAAGCATTTTTTCTTTTTCTCTCATATATTCTCTCCCTAAATATTTTTTTATTATTACTTATTCTTATAAACAAAAACCTTATTTATGTACTGCTAATTTATTATAGCTTAATAAAGTAACAAATATTTATATAATTTTCTATAAATATTCGTTATTTATTAGATTAATATTTAAATTTAGAAAATAACGATTTCATTATCTTTTTACATTAATTCCATATTCCAGGTATCTCATAAATTTTTCCACGATCTCTTCATGATCATATTGACCTTCATTTATAATTTCATAAAGTGCAGAAGAAACTAATACACCTATTAATCCATAGCTTAATAATATTGGATCATCATTTTCTATAAATCCTCCATCCATTACAGCTTTAAACTTAAGTGAACTTTTGCTTATAAGAGTCTTTATTTCTTCTCTTAGCATATTATTTCTTTCACCAGTTCCCCAAAGTTGACTGATTATTACCTTAAATAAATCCTTATTTTCATAAACATATTTAAGTTGAACTTTAGCTGAAACTTTTATTATTTCATATGGATTTTTAATATCTTTTGTTGCTTCCTCAATTTCTTCATTTATAAGGTTTATTCCCTCTTTAATTATAAACATAAAGAGTTCTTCCTTACTTTTAAAGTGATAATATAAGCTACCCTTTGCTACACCAGCTCTAGCTACAACTTCATCCATTGTTGCTCCTGTATAGCCATAATTTGAAAAAACCTTTATAGCTGATTCAAAGATAGCTTTTTTAGTTTTATTCATTAAGATCTCCACCTTCTTAAAAATTATCTTTTCGTATTCTCCCATAATAATCTATCACATTTTTCTCGTACTCTTCATTAAGCTTATTAGAGCTTAAAACAAAATCAGCTGTAGATTTACTCATTGCAACTATTACATCATATAATACAGCTATTCTAAGCAAAGCCTTAACATCTGGATCATGAGGTTGTGATGTTAATGGATCCCAAAAGAAGATCATTATATCAATATCTCCATTTACAATAGCAGCTCCAATTTGTTGATCTCCTCCCATCGGTCCACTTTTAAATCCATGAACACTTAATCCAGTTTTTTCGCTAATTAGCTTAGCTGTTGTACCAGTTCCACAAAGTGTATGCTTTTTTAATATTTCCTTATTTTCGTTTACCCATTCAATTAAAGCTGACTTTCTATTATCATGAGCTATAAGTGCTATTTTTTTCGCACCACCCATTTTATATTCACTCATACTTCTCCCCCTAATTCTATCTATGCACAAATTTAATTAATATATTTTTTGATTAATAATATACATATTTAAATTAGTACCATATCAAATATATTTTTAACAATTATTTATTTACCATTACTAAAATTATACATAACTAATTATTAATTTACAATGTTACTGATTTTTTAAATTATATTTATTATGATTTTTTAAATTTTCATTCTTATTCTCTTTAATATTATTACTCAAATTTATCTGCTGAAAAGTTAGGAGTAAAAAGCAATTTATAAAAAATGCCATATTACTGATATTGGCTTTTTCAGTAATATGGCTAAATCTTATTATTATTGTGTATGCGTATTTATTAAATTATTTTTGTATTTTAACTTCAATCATATCCTAATTTATATGCACAAATATCCTAATTTATATACACAGTTTTATATTATAACTTCTATATTAAGGCTTCCTTTATCCCTTGGAATTATATCATTATTAGTATTTTCTCCATTGATTATAATTCCTTTATTATCACCACGTTTAACTTTTATTTTATAATCTTCTTTATCATTTTTAATATTTATATCATATTCATTCCACATTTCTGGGATACATGGTTCAATTTTATAGCCTTTTCCTTCTATTTTCTTTAAGCCTAATATATCTTCAAGTCCTACTTTATACATCCAGCCTGAAGCTCCTGTATACCAGCTCCAACCACCTCTTCCACCATGAGGTTCTTTAATATATACGTCTGCTGCCATTACATAAGGCTCTACTTTGTAATTTCTTGCTTCAAGTTCTGTATTAGAATGGTTTATAGGATTTATCATGTTATAATACTTCCAAGCCTTATCTCCTAAACCAAGCTTAGTTAAAGCTAAAATAACCCATACTGCTGCATGTGTATATTGGCCTCCGTTTTCTCTAACACCTGCTACATATCCTTTTATATATCCAGGTTCTAAAGCAGACTTATCAAATGGTGGTGCTAATAATTTTATAAGCCCTTTATCTTTATCTACAAGATATTTATCAACTGCTTCCATAGCTTCTTGTGCTCTTGATAGTTTTGCTGCATTTGAAATTATTGACCAGCTTTGAGATAAAGAATCTATTTTGCATTCATCGTTTTCTCTTGATCCTAGAGGCGTACCATTATCAAAGTATGCTCTTCTATACCAGCCTCCATCCCAAGCATTTTTTTCTAAGTTTTCTATTATGAATTCTTGGAATGTATTATATTCATCTTCCTTTTCATTATCTTTCTTATATTTACAAATTTCTTTAAATCCATCTAATATCTTATATAAGAACCATCCAACCCAGACACTTTCTCCTTTTCCCTTGTTTCCTACAGTACTCATTCCATCATTCCAGTCACCACTACCCATAAGAGGAATATTATGCTCTCCAAACTTTAAGCCTCTATCAATAGCTTTTAAGCAATGTTCGTATATAGTTCCATTTTTATTTGATTGATTTACTATAGTATATCTTTCATCTTCTCCATTTCTTAATGGTTCATCTTCTAGATAAGGAGCCTCTTCATCTAAAATACTATAATCACCTGTAGATTTTATATATTCAATAGTTACATAAGGTAACCATAATAAATCATCTGAAAATCTAGTTCTTATACCTGAGTTAATTACTGGATGCCACCAATGTTGAACATCTCCTTCAAGATATTGTCTTGATGCACTTCTTAAAATCTGTTCTCTTGTTATAGTTGGATTTAATATACCTATAGACATAGAATCTTGCAGTTGATCTCTAAATCCATATGCCCCACCACTTTGATAAAAAGCTGTTCTTGATAAATATCGACAACTTAAAGTTTGATACATAAGCCATCCATTTAACATATAATCCATAGATGCATCTGGTGTCTTTACTTGTATATTTCCCAGGAAATTTGACCAATATTCTTTCACTTTTTCTAGTTCTTCATCAACATTCTTTATATTGCTATATTTATTTATTTTTTCTTGTATTAATTTTTCATTTTCTTCTTCACCAAATATTATTACAAGTTCTTTTTCTTCACCAGCTTTTAAATCTATATCTAATGAGGCTGCTAAACAAGGATCATAGATACTACCAGATACATTATTCAATTTATTTTTCAGTAATGCTTCTGGACTACCTAACTCTTCTCCAACTCCTAAGAAACTCTTTCTATCACCGGTAAAGCTTTGATTATCTTCACCATTTATAGACAAATAAGCTTTTAGTTTACCAAAATATTTTGAATAAGGATTTTGGCCATATATATATTGGCCTTGGACATGGGTGCTTATATATTTAGCACTTCCATAATTATATACACCAAGTACTAACTGAGCATAGTAAAACAATGATATACTTTTATCTACATTTGATAAATTCTTAAGGGATACTTTACATAATTTCAACTTTTCATCTTGAGGGCAAAATACTTTCATTTCACCTCTTATGTTATATGCAGTATGTTTGAATGTAGAGAATCCAAAACTATGTTTTATAATATATTCTCCACCATCCCTTATTGGCATAGGGGTTATTGTAAAATATGCTCCGCTATTATTATCTCTTATATATAAAGCTTCACCTGTTGGATCTATTACCCAGTCATTGCTCCAAGGCGTTATTTTATTTTCCCTACTGTTTCCACACCAGGTATAAGTTGAACCCACCTCGGAAATATGGAATCCAAAATCCTTATTAGAAACTACATTTATCCATGGTGCTGGAGTATTTTCATAGTCTTTAAGCCTTATAACATAACTTTTATCAGATTTATCAAAACCTCCATATCCATTAAAGAACTCTAAATCACCAACATTTAAATGTTCATTTCCAAATTCAGTTTTCCTTACTTCTTCTAATTTATACTCTTTTTCTTTATTAAAATCATTAAAGTCATTAAATTCATTAAATTCATCGTACTCCTCTCGACTTAATGATTTTTCTAGCTTTTCTTCATTTAAGTTATTAAATTTATTCTTTTCTAAGATATTTTCTAAGTGTTCATTCTTATTTATTTCTTTATCCACAAAGTTCTTTACATAATCACTTTCATTTATATTTACCTTTATTCTATTAATAGGAGCTATATCTTCATTATTTTTGTATTCATCAATATTATAATTTACAGCTTCTACTAATTGATTAGCTAAAGTTCCTTCTTGTGAATTAATATATAGTTTAGAAATACCAATAATAAAGTCTCTAATATCATCTCCCATAGTTGACTTATTATGAATGAAAATACCACCTGATTTATTTATATTTTCTCTTTCAACAGAATTTTTAACTGTTGATATAATATTTTTTTGAAGTGGCTCTTCATATGATATTTCTTCTTCATTGTAAATTATTAAATCTGACTTTATTCCCTTGTTCTTGAAATAATAATGCATGTTTATAACTTGCCTTAATAGATCTATATCATCTTCACCTTCAATAGCTAATAAAATAATAGGTAAATCTCCTGATATTCCATAAGCCCACAAGTTTTCTTGATTCATACTTATATTTCTTATATAATCTTCTCTATTTTTTCTACCACTATGTAGATATAAGATATAAGAAGCTAAGCTTTGATATATATTTGCTTGTGCTGATCTAATTCCTATATGCTTAAGTTCTAATTGATTAGAATAATTAAAAGCATCTGCACTCTTTTCTATCATTGGAACTTCTTTATATCTTTTAATAAGCTCTAATACCTCTTCTTTAGATTCTCCAACTCCTGTTAAATAGTAAATTTGCTTTTCTTCTCCAGGGCTCAAAGTAATCCTACTTCTCATACTCATTATAGGATCTAGTACTGTTCCAACTGTGTTTTGAAGTGGAGCATCATTATCCATAACTTCTGGTGATTTTAAGCTTCTATTTCTTCCTATAAAGTTTAGTCTTGATGTTTCATAAGTTAAATCACCATCTAACTCAAAATTAGTAGCTATAGTATGGAATATATAATGAGTAACTGCACCTTCAGCTCTTGGTCTTCTATTACCTATTAAGCTTTTAGTTTCTTCATCATATTCAGTACTTATAAATAAATTAGAAAAGCTTGGATGTACTGCATCAGCTTCAAAAGATTGTAATGTTACTTCTAGATAACTTGTTATTTCTAAAGTTCTTAGTTTTTCGCCTGTATTTTTTAAAGATAATTTTCTTACTTCCAAGTTATCCTCACAAGCTACTGTAACTTCATAATTAGTTTTTATATTTCCATCTATTCTTTCGTATTTGGCTTTATCAAGGGTAAATTCCACTACATAATCATCATTATCTTCCTTGCATGGCTCATAAGTAGCACTCCAATAGTCATTTGAATTTAAATTCTTTATATAAAAGAACATTCCGCTTGAATCGGACGTGCTATCACCCTTCCATCTATAAACGGTCATACCATCTTTTTTAGAATACCCACTACCACTATCAGTAATCATCGTAGAATAACTTCCATTTGATAATAGTAAGACTTCTGGATTTTCTCTTCTGCTTCCTCTAAATAATCTTGGAATAAAATCTTCTTTTTCTAATTTTTTATTATTAACACTACTTATATCAACTTCTCTTTCAAATGTTATATTTTGAGGAATCTTTTCTTTTAATAAAAGCTCTACTGCCTTTATTTCTGGAATACTATGAAATCTTTCTTTTAGTATATTGTTATTTATAACATTATCTAGAGCTAAAAGAGACATCCCTAAATGGTGAACCATATAACATCTAACTTCCTTAGCTTCATCCTTAGCTTTTTCTTCACTATAATCTATTGCTTCGATAAATCCATATCTTCCATAAGCTTTATTATCATATAATCTTCTAAGATTTTCTATTGATCCCTTTTTATCATATGGAAGTGTCATTATAGATGAATAAGGAGATACTACAACTTCTTGTTCAAGGCCCCTCTTTAAACCTATTCCAGGTACACCAAAGGCTTTATATTGATAATTTTGAGCAACATCAAATTCATAATAAGCAGATTCTGATATTCCCCATGGGATATTCTTCTTTTCGCCATATATCTTTTGCGCATTTACAACTGAAGAATAAGTTAAATCCCATATAGTATTTTTAAAATCCTTCATTATTTGGAATGGCATAAAATATTCAAACATAGTACCACTCCAAGAAACTAAACTCTTTTGACCAAAGACCTTTGTCATATTCCTACTTAAGTTATACCAATGTGACTTAGGCACTTCACCTCTTGCTATTGCTAAAAATGATGCAATTCTAGCTTCTGATGCCATTAAATCATAATAAGAATTTCCTAGTGATTTTTCTTCAACATTATATCCTATTGCAAACAGGCCTCTATTTTCGTTATATAAGAATTTAAAGTTCATATCTTTCATAATGCTATCTATCTCAGATGATAAAAATTTAATCCTTTCATCAAACTCCTTTAGCTTACTTACCTTTTTATTTAATATTTCCTTAAACTCTTCGCCTGAAGCATTCTTTATATCTTCTAATAAATCTATAAGTTGCAATAAACTTGGAGCCTTGTAACTCTTAAATAAATCTATTACTATTTTTTCTATACCATCAAATATAAAATCATAAAAATCTATCTTTGTTTCTATTTCTCTTTTTAATTTCTTTATCCAATAGTATTCTTTTTTAGATTTTTCATCATTTTTTTCATTCTTTTCTAATTTAGCATTTATCCTTTTTAACTCATCTACCAGTATATTTTTATATTCTTTTATATCTATAATGTCAGGTAATCCATCATAAAACTCTTCTTTTTCATCTTTCCTAATTAAGTCATATGTATCCTTTATTGCTGAAACTTCTTTTTCTCTTATTATTGGCTCTTTACTAAAACTTTTTATAGTTTCTTTAATTATCCACAAGTATCCTAAAAGATTTCCACTATCTACTGTTGATACATATCTTGGCCATAGTGCTTCTTTTGTTTTGGTATCATACCAATTTAAATAATGACCATTATACTTTTCTAATCCCCTCATTCCATCTAATATTGATTCTAATCTATAAATAACTTCTCCTATTGATATATATCCAAAATCATAAGCAGTTAAATTAGTAATTAGTCCCATACCAATATTAGTTGGAGATGTTCTATGGGCAACTCCTTTAAAAGGCTTTTCTTGAAAGTTATCTGGAGCTAAATAGTTATTTTCTTCATTAACAAAATCTTCATAATATGCCCATATTCTTCTACTACTTTCTCTTAAGAACTCCTCATCCTCTATATCTAATCTTTCTCTTATAACTACTTCTTCTTTTGATATCTTACATGCTATTGCAGGTGCTAAAGCCCAAAGAATAGATATTAACAATGTGGCTATTAAAATTTCTATGGAATTATCTAAACTAAGTAGTAATACTACTAAAGCTATTCCTATTGATATCCACATTTTTTGATAATACCACATATAAGTATTTTTAACTGATTTCTCAACTTTATCGGCAGTTTTCCATTGAAGCAAATTCTTTTTAGATATAACTAATCTATAAATTGTTCTTAATATAGCATCAAGCATTAGCCAAGCTTGATATGGAATAAAGCTTAATATCAATATTATTTGTTTTAAAGTTTTAAATGTTCCCATCAGTTTATTTTTAGGTGTTACAACGAAATCAGTTACAGTAAATACTAATGGAGTTATTAAAGCTAAAAATAGCAACACTGCTACTTGAACTGCTCCATTTAATACTGTTAATACTCCAATAAGTGCTAATAATAAACTTGGTGCAAGTAAACTCCTTCTAAGGTTATCGATAATCTTCCATTTAGATATTGTTGATATCTTCCTTGAAAAAGCAAAGCTTGCTATTTGCCAGTCTCCTCTTACCCATCTATGAAGTCTTAAAGCACTAGCTAAATAACTTGATGGATATCCATCAATAACTTCAACATCTGTTACTAATGCACATCTTGTTAGTACTCCTTCAATTAAGTCATGTGATAAAACTCTATTTTCTGGTATTTCATCTTTTAAGATATTATAAAAAGTATCTATTTCTATAATGCCTTTTCCCGTAAATATACCTTCTCCAAATAAGTCTTGATACGTATCTGATGAAGCTGTCGAATAAGCATCTACTCCTGCATCTCCAGCAAAAATCTCTGAGAAATATGTTTTATGCTTATCTTCTAAATTTACACCAACTTTAGGTTGCATTATACCATATCCTCTAACTACAACTTCATTTTCTATATATGGAGTATTTAATATATGCCCCATAGCCCCTATAAGCTTCTTTGCACTTCCTATAGGTAAAAATGTATCACTATCTAATGTAATTATATATTTTGCACTTTTTAATGATTCTATATTGCTACTTATTATATTATAAGTAGTTTTTTCATTTCCTCTAATTAATGCCATAAACTCCATGAGCTTTCCTCTTTTTCTTTCATAGCCCATGTAAACTCCCTCTGAGTCATTGTATAATCTCTTTCTATTTAAAAAGAAAAATCTAGCTTCTTCATCTTTTACATATTTTTTATTTAATTTATTTACAAATCTTATGCCTTCATCATTTATAACTTTATCTTGTGCTTCATTTTCATTCTCACTATCACTTAAATCTCCTAGTAATGCGAAGAATATATTTTTATCTCTATTTGCTAAGTAATATACCTCTAATTTCTTTAATAACTCAATTACACTTTTGCTATTACTTAATATTGCAGGTATCACTACAATAGTTCTTTCACTATCAGGTACACCATCTGAATAATCCATCTTAGGTATAAAGCTAACAGGTGTTACTTTTGCTATAAACCAATTTAGTAATGATATCACTACTTCACTAGATGGAACTATCATTAAAATGAATGCTAAAAAATATTGACCTATACTAAAATTCAATGGTATTAAATATGTTAAAAGTATTACTACTAAATCTATTAATATTGTTCCTAAAAATATGGTTGATAAATAAGTTGCCTTTGACATTCTCTTATCTATATTCTTATTTATATTAAATCTCTTTAAGAGATCTTCTATTCCATCATCTACTAGGTAATAGCCTATATGCCTCTTATATGAATCTTTGCTTTCTAAATGTAAGCTACCAAGCTCTAATGCAGTTTTAACCAATTCTATTTCTTTTATATTAGTCTTTCTAGATATTTCTTCTATCTTGTGCCTATAATAATCTTTTGTTTCAAAATCCATATCATTATAAACATTTGCCGGATCTTGTTTTAATATCTTTTCTATAATTGATGTTTCAGAGAAAAACCTCTTCCAATTAATAGAATCCATTACTCTTAAAGAATTTATAGTTATCCCTATAGATGTTGCTATATTTCCTTCTCTTATATGGTCCTTTAATATTTCCTTTTCAAAGCTTGTATTTTCCTTTTCCTTTAATCTATCTAGCGCAAACTTATATATTCTCTCATCTTCTACTGAATTGTCTCTTAATATACTGAAAAACTTATCTATAAATTCTGGAGAAAATAATCCATCATGAAGACTTTCATCGTCTCCCATATAATTAGTATTTGATTCTTCGCCTTTATCTATTTTATTATTCCTTAATGGATACTTATCTTCTAATTTAGAAAGCAATATATCTATCTTTCTATTACTATATGAGTCTATAACTGTATTAGCTAAATCCTTAGCTCCTAAACGTTGCTTTTGAAGAACTACCATATCATTAGTTATAACTCCTAAATTAATTATAAGTGCAACTCTAAGCATTAATGGAAATGCCCATAACTCCCCTATTGTAAATATTTCACTCTGCTCATTTATAAACTTTATAAGCTCATTTTCTTCAATTATATTTTGACTCTTTCCTATATAATTCTTAGCCAAAGCATAAATTCTTGGATAATTAATCCCATCAATATCGCTAATAGGAAGATTATTAAAATAATTAATTGGCAAATTAAACTTAATTGTCTTATATTCCTTTTCTATTAAATATATATTATCAAGCAACCATTCAGCAGAAGAAATAACATCCTCCCCGTGTTTAACAAGTTTATTTAAATATCTATGGTTATGGACAATTCCCTTGAATGCTTCATTTAACTCTGTGAGCACAGTTCTTCTACTACTGTTTAAAATCTCATCCTTCATAAACTTACTCCTCTCATTACTCATAGTTTAAAGTATTTTAAAAATAGGATAGGTTTATTATTTACAATATTGAAGAATTTTACTCAAAAAGAAATAAAAGAGTGAAAAAGTGAAATTGCTAATATAAAGGCGAAGATAAATAGATATGTTCCATAAGCTAAATAGCTTAGCAAAGAAGTACTAGGCTCGGAAAAACTACTATGCCAAGAGTTTTGGTTAACTCGCTACGCTCAAACAAACCAACAACACTAAGGCCTAGCAGTTCTTCCTTCACCAAGTACTTCTAATTACTCGCTATATGCTTATTTCACATATTCTATTTATCTTCGCCAACTATCTTTGACAATTAAAATTTTCAATTGAAGAATTAATCTCATTAATACATATCATTATGTTTAATTCTCAATTTATAAAAAATATTAATTTCCTAAACTTCGCAAGAGTTTATTCCTTAATTATCAATTGTCAATTTTTCATTTTTACAGTCTAATAAATTGCAAATCGAATTCTCCTTCACCTGTGTTATCAATATTTTCAAATATTAGTGTCCATTCCCCTACTACCTTATCAAATCTTTTTGTTTCTTTTAAAGCTTTATCAGATGTAACTTCCTCACTCCATTGTATATTTCCATTTGGGTTTTTAAGTTCAAATTTAACATTGCCTTTAGTAATGATTAAATTTATCTCTAATTTTATCCCCTTAAAATCTTCTTCAACGTTATAAGTATAAATATCACTTATCTCAATACCTTCTTTAATAGTATTATGTGCTGAACTTTGGTTTCTTACTATACATCCTGTCATCATGAATAAAATTATCCCAATTATTATTGATAAACCTAAATTCCTTTTTATCATATTCCCGCTCCCTCTTAAAAAAATTATGTATTGTAATAAATTTCCAATCAATTTATTTTCAATGAAATATTTAAGAAATTAAGGAATAAAAAAATTGATGAATGTGTTCATAATTATTATACCATTATTTATATAATTTTATTTTTTATGTAATTTATAACTGCAATTAATATATAATTAGAATATATATTAATGAGAATTTGTATTATAAGTCTAGTAGTTTTATTTTTAAACTAATTGATAAATTAGAATTTTAAGGAGGCATTGTAATGTTTGGAAAAGAAAAAAAAGAAAAGCGATTTATTATTAAAGAGGAACAATCCTTGGGATTTGGAGCAATATACATCGTCGTAGATACTATAACAGGAGTTAATTACTTGACTACTGTTGGAACTGGTATGAATGGAATGACACCATTATTAGATTCAGATGGTAAAGTAGTAATTAATAAATAAATTTCAATTTTATTAATAGTACTATAATTTACTTATACTTTTAGTAGCCTGTGCTGATAGATGTACAAATAGAAAGATGAGAAAAAAACTATGATTATATATTAATAAAAGAAACTAAAGATAGTTATTGGGAAATCCATGATTGAGGATATTAATGATACACTTAGTAAAAAACTCTTTTAAATAAGTAGAATTGAATATAATTAATATTTCGGTAGGGGGTTATAAAATGAGCTGTAAAATGTGTGAAAATCAAAAAAACATTAAGGATGACCCATATTTTATTATGGAACTTGAAACAGGGTATGTAGTTTTAGGATGGTTTCAAAGGTTTAGGGGATATACTGTTTTTAATTGTAAAGAGCATGGTCCTGAATTACACAACTTAGAACATTCTTTTAAAATAAAACATCTTGAAGAAATGTCTCTAGTAGCTGAGGCTATTTCTAACATATTTAAACCAGATAAGATGAACTATGAATTGCTTGGAAATGGATGTCCTCATATTCATTGGCACTTATATCCGAGAGTAAAAGGTGATACACCTATAATTAGCTCTGTATATCAATTATCAAACGAGGAATTATTTGATGAATCCACAAGACCAGATGAGGAGCAAAGAAAAGAATTGAAAGAAAAAATTAAAAATGAAATTGTTCGTCTACTTTTAAAATAAAAATTAAATAGGTTATAATTCACCTTCGTTGAATTATGAAAGAAGTTCAGAAATATTCCACCAATATATGTATTATTTTATTTTTTATGGAATTTACATTTGTAATTAATGTATAATTAATATATATTAATTATACTAAAGGGTGGGATGTAGTTTGCAAAATAATAAATTAATACCAATATCAATAATTATACTTACATTTTGTATGCTATTAAGTTTGATTTATTTAGGATATTCAATGCAAAGGATAACTAATATACAAACAGAAAAGATAATTGCAGATAATAGTGTTATGACTATATCTGAAGTTGCCAACTATCTTGAAATGACAGTTGAAGAAGTTCAAGAAATAATTAGCACAGAAAAAAATATGCTAAACTCAAACGGAAGTTATATGGGTATTATGTTTCCTTATTTTATAGTAGATAATAAATTATATTTCTATAAAGAACAAGTAAATGAATGGCTCAAAGATGTTTCAATTCAACATAAAGAATATGATACAAAAAAACACTTAGTATTTTAAATAAATTGGCAATCCTAATGCATTAAGAATTATAAGGGACCAATTAATTGACTGCTTTTTATAATTTAATACCAAAATTATTTTAAAACATAACTTGATATATAAAAATGAGGAATAAAATAATTTCAGAAACAATTCAGATGAGCTGAATTACAATGGATAATTGACAATGGACAATGAATAACTTCTTTCATAATTCATCTTCGTTGAATTATGAAAGAAGTTTATGAATTTAACACCAAGATTTGTATTATTCTATTTTATATGAAATTAATATATATATTAATTAGTAATTGTAATTTATTACGAATTTAATAAGGGGATTAATAATATGAAATCTATAGTTTATAAAAAACGAATAACATTTTCTATAATACTGTGTCTGTTAACTATGTT